>JAQGNA010000525.1 GCA_028292075.1 Rhodoferax sp.
CGGTAAGGCAAGCGAACCATAACGCTGCGGAAAGGAGCGGTACTCGGCAAGGTTGACCACCCAGCCGCTACTGGCCAGGAACCGGCTCAGAGGGGAATCGACGTCTTCCGTCTCGGTGGTTTCGGCCAGGTTCCGCCGGGCTGTTTGCCGAAACACTGTGCCACCGCCACTGCTCCGCATCCAAAGGCCGCCACCCGGGCTCTCGAGCATGTCGGCCAGCCCGCGCACCACCTGCTGGCCCATTTCCTCCGGGGAATTGTTGGTCGACAGCGTCTGAGTGAACTTCAGCCATTCCTCCCGGTAGTCGTACCGATAGCGGAAAAAGTGCTTGCCGATGAGGACCCTGAACTTGGCGCGAACCGACCCCGACAGACCAAGGACCATCAGACCGACGATGGCCGAGAACACGAGCCCGAGTTGCAGCGCCCTGCCCCATTCGCCGCCGAAGTAGCGCACGTAGTAGCCCACACCGGAAATGAACAGCAGGTAGATGCCCGCCGAGAACAGGGTGGCGGAATGGAATGCGGCCTTTTGCGAGACGCGGATCTTGGCGATCCAGTCGCGGCGCCTTGTGGTGGAAAGGAAGATCAGCGGCACCATGAGCGCATGCACCGCACCGCGGATGCTGAGCGCATCGCCGTCGAGCTGATTGAACAGCACGGCCTGCGAGTAAAGGTACAGGTCGAACAGGAAGGTGCCGGCCAGGCCCAGGCTCACCGGTTTGACGTTCCAGCGGGAATCGTCGGTGACGTTGCGGTAGACCTGCTCGAGCAGCACCATGGCGAAGACCGACAGCGACATCGCGCTCATCAGCAGAAGGCTCGACACCTTGCCGAACCACTGGAGATCGAACCAGGACAGTGCCTGCGCCACCAAGCCGCAAACGACCAGCACGACCGCAATGACTGGAAGCGCCGCAATGCCCGCAGGCAACCGCTCGCTGCGGTTGAAATGGCAAAGGACCAGCATGAAACCGAACCAACCGGCGTAGCGCATCAGGTCGGCCAGACGGCCGAGCGACACGAAGACAGATCGCCCCGTCATCAGATACGCGAGGTCGAGCATGCCCCAGAGCGCACTCGCGGTGACGGCCATGACGAGGCAGATCGCGGATGCGCTCCGCGGAGACTTCAATGGCAGGGTCCAAAACAGGCGAACCGCCAAGGCCAGGTAAGCCGCGCCACCCAAGGCATAGCTCCAGGCCATCAAAGCCACATTTTCACTTTCCATTTAGGACGACCCGGAAGCGGCGGCGCAATGCACGTAAGGGGACTGGCCGGTCAACGCGCACCCTTGGCCATGAGCACCACGCCGACGGTCTCAAACAAAATGACGATGTCCAGGAAAAGCGAGTGGTTCTTCACGTAATACAGATCGTACTGAAGTTTTTCGGCAGAATCTTCCAACGTGGCACCGTAGTGGTACTTGACCTGGGCCCATCCGGTAACCCCCGGCTTCACGCTTTGGCGCACGGCATAGTAGGGAATCTGCCGCGTCAGCTGATCAACGAAGTAGGGACGCTCGGGCCTTGGTCCGACCATGCTCATCGAGCCGTTGAGCACACAGAACAACTGCGGCAGCTCGTCGATGCGAACCTTGCGAATGAAACGCCCGACGCGGGTGACGCGGTTGTCCTGCGCCGAAGCCCACTGCGGCTTGCCATCCTTCTCGGCGTCGGTCCGCATGCTGCGGAACTTCACCACGTTGAAAAGGCGGCCGTTGAACCCCACGCGTTCCTGCCGGTAAAAGATCGGGCCGCGGCTTTCCATGACGATCATCAGCATGGTCAGCAGCATGACCGGGAGTGAGATCAAAATCAGCAGAATAGCGCTGAAGATGTCGAACAGGCGCTTGACCACCGTACGCAAGCCGTCCTGGCTGAACCCGTCGCCGAAGATGAGCCAGCCGGCGTTCACTGAATCAAGGCGAATCTGGCCCTTCGTCTTTTCAAAGTGCGTGGCCACGTCAACCACCCGGACGCCATGGAGCTTGCAGTCGAGAAGTTCGCGCAGGGGCATGCTGCCGCCGCGGCGCTCCATCAGGGCCACCACGATTTCGTCGACCTCCAGTTCAAGTGCCGTGTCGGTGAGCGACTTGTGCTTCGACAGAATGCCCCAGGCCGACACCTCGGCCTCGGCTTCATTGGGACTTGCGTAGTAGCCCACCACGTCGACGTGAGGATCTTCGTTTTTGAGCGTCTTGCCCACCAGTGCAGCGCGAGGTCCGGTGCCGAACACAAGCACCCGGTGCCGCATCATGGACTGGGGCGTGGAATGGGCCACGTAGACCCGGTGCATCATGACCAGCACAAAGCCGAACATGGCGGACATGGCAATCGATTCGCGGCTGGCCAGGGCGGTGGGAAAGACGGCGAACACCAGAAAGGTCAACGGAATCGCCAGCACGAGCGACAGGATGGCCCGGGCCCGTGACTGACTGATCGAACGGTTATGCACGCGCTGATAAAAACCAAGCGCGGTGTTGATGACCAGCATGCCAAGAGAGAGCAGGCAGGCATGGCCCACCAACGAGACGGCTGACGCCCAGTCTTCGCCACGCCACACAATGGCTGCCATCACGGCAGCAACCACCAAACCGAGATCAAGGAACACCTGCTGAAGCGTTCGCCTGTGCAGGTAGTGGTTGAAGATCTTGATCATCGGGCCGGCCCGCCCACCAAGCGATGCGATGTTTCCGACGCTTCGGAAGCGCATGCGGGGTCGGCAGTGCCTGTCGCGTCGTCATCGTGGAACGCGCGTGCTTGGGATTCGTGGAAAGGGATCATTGAATGACTGATTGCTTTAATTCTTGTGGCGGATAGGAACGAAACCCGTGGGATGGGCGGCCGACCGCAGTTTTTAGCGCATTTTCGAGCGCTCCCATTATGACTTTTTTGGTATTACAGCTAAATCGTTGCAATCGGCATGGCCTGTCAAAAACGGCTGTATTCCACACGGGGTCGGGAAGCATGTGCATTCACATCCAGTGTCCGACTTTGCGTCCTTATTTCGCATACGTTGGAGCGACAGCAAAAATGCGATATTCGGACGACTGGAGTGGGTAGATCGTTAAACCGCAGGTTTTTTGGCTTTGGGCCACAATGTTTTTCAATCCCATCTCGCCAAAGGATCCACGATGACAGTCACCGCCAAGCCAGCCCGCCACGCCTTCGCGTCTACACGTAAAACGTTCCAGACGGCCTCTGGGCTGACCGGCACGTTCCATTCATTGCCGGCGCTGGCCAAACAGTTTCCAACCGTTTCTCGACTCCCGGTGTCGATTCGCATCGTGCTGGAATCGGTTCTGCGCAATTGCGACGGCCGGCGCGTGACCGAGGCACATGTCCATCAACTCGCCAACTGGGCACCCAACGCCGACCGCACCGAGGAGATCCCGTTCGTGGTGTCTCGGGTGGTGCTGCAAGACTTCACCGGGGTTCCGCTCCTGGCCGATCTGGCCGCCATGCGCAGTGTCGCGGGCCGTATCGGAAAGGAAGTCAGCCGCATCGAGCCTCTGGTTCCGGTAGACCTCGTGGTCGACCACTCCGTCATGGTCGACTATTACGGCACCAAAAATGCGCTCGATCTCAACATGAAGCTCGAGTTTCAGCGCAACCGCGAACGCTATGAATTCATGAAATGGGGCATGCAGGCGTTCGATACCTTCGGGGTTGTTCCACCGGGCTTCGGCATCGTGCACCAGGTCAACCTCGAATACCTGGCGCGCGGCGTGCACCGGACTGCCGATGGCATGTGCTACCCCGACACGCTGGTCGGCACCGACAGCCACACGACCATGATCAACGGCATCGGCGTCGTGGGCTGGGGCGTGGGCGGCATCGAGGCCGAGGCGGCCATGCTTGGCCAACCGGTCTACATGCTGACCCCCGACGTGGTGGGCTTCGAGCTGACGGGCCGGCTGCGCGAAGGCGTAACCGCCACAGACCTGGTGCTGAGCGTGACCGAGATCCTTCGGCGCGAAAAGGTGGTGGGTAAATTTGTCGAATTCTTCGGCGAAGGAACCCGGACCCTGCCGCTGCCGGACCGCGCGACCATCGGCAACATGGCGCCGGAGTACGGCGCGACCATGGGTTTCTTTCCGGTGGACGAGAAAACGATCGATTACTTCAAGGGCACCGGTCGCACGAAAAGCGAGATCGAGGCCTTCGAGGCTTACTTTCGAGCCCAGGGCCTGTTCGGCGTGCCGCTCGCGGGCGAGATCGACTATTCGCAGGTCGTTCGGCTTGACCTTGGCGACGTCACCCCGAGCCTCGCAGGCCCCAAGCGCCCGCAAGACCGCATCGAGCTCGGCCATGTTGCGTCAAAGTTCACCTCTCTCTTCAGTCAGCCGATCGGCGAGAACGGCTTCAACCGCCCTGCCGCCCTGCTCCACACCCGCCATCACATCCGGCAAGGCG
>JAQGNA010000550.1 GCA_028292075.1 Rhodoferax sp.
CGCGAGATCACCCTCGCCCTCATCACCTACAAGAGCCCGCTCGCAGCGGTGAGCTTTCCGCGCTTCATCAACACCACGACCGAGATGCAGGCGGCGGTGCCGGCGGTCGAGATCACGCGGCTGTTGCGGATGGTCGGGGTGGGCACCGACGTGCTGCGCGGCTTCGGGGCTGTGCTGCTGCTTACCGCCGGCCTGAGCGTGTTCATCGCGCTGTGGAACGCGGTGCGCGAGCGCCGCGCAGACCTCGCCATGCTGCGGATGCTCGGCGCACCGCCTGCCAAGGTGGCCGGGCTGGTGCTGTCCGAGGCCTTGCTGCTGGCGGCGATGGCCACCGTGCTGGGCCTGCTCGGCGGGCATCTGCTGGCGGGGCTGGTGGGCACCTGGCTGCAGAACGAACGGTCGCTGCCGCTCACGGGCTGGATCTGGCTGCCCTCGGAATGGTGGGTGCCCGCCATGGGCGGGCTGGTGGCGGTGCTGGCCGCCGCGCTGCCGGCCATCGAAGCCTACCGGCTCGATGTGACCACACTGCTCAACAGCCGATGACATCGCCAGCGATTATTTTTCGATTCCATTCTTTGACTGAGCACAGACACCATGCCCAATCTCTTGCGTCATCTTTTTAAAGCCGCCTCGGCCTTGCTGCTCGCCGTCACCTGCTGTGTCGCCACCATGGCCGCCGAGTCCGACAAGGACACGAAGGAAGACATCGCACGCCACAGGGCCATGGCCGCCGCGCATGAATCGGCGGCAAAATGCCGTGAATCCGGCAAGGCCGAGGAACTGTGCCTGAAGGAATTGCAGGCCGCCTGCAAGGGCCTCGCCATCGGCAAGTACTGCGGCATGAAGCATGAGCACTGAACCAGCGCCAACCCGCGGCGGTTCTGGTTGGTCCGGCACGCGCAAAGGAGAGCACATGACACCCCATTCGAAGTCGTTCCGGACGACAGCCGTCCCCGCAGCCGCACTGGCCCTGGCCGTGCTCGTGGGTGGGCCTGCCCATTCGCAGGGCACGCAGGGCACGCAGGGCAAAGCGTCGCCCGCTCCCACTTCCGCGGTCGCGCCGGCTGCCAACACGGCGGCGCCTCCGCCGGGCAATGGCTTCGACCTGCCGGCCGGCACCGGCCCCGGCATCCACAGCCCCAACAGCCCGTTCGCTCCCCTGAAGGAGCGCGCGGACATCGTGCCCTGGTCGGTGCTGACCGGCGTCAAGACCCGCAACGAGAAGAACAGGCTGCTGCCGGCGTTCGGCGCCAGCCAGCTCACGTTGCACCAGAAGGTGCAACGGGTGCAGGGCTTCATGGTGCCCCTCGATGCCAATGAAAAGCAGACGCACTTTCTGTTGACCTCGGTACCGCTCACCTGCGCGTTCTGCGTTCCCGGCGGACCCGAAAGCATGATCGAGGTGAAAGCCAAGACACCCGTGCGCTACAGCCTGGAGCCGGTCGTGGTCGAGGGCAAGTTCACCGTACTGCCGGACGATCCTTACGGCATGTACTACCGCGTGGTCGACGCCGTCGGCGTTCAGTAGCCAATTCCCGGACGTCCCGTGGCCGCGGCCGCTGATGTTGTAATCTCATCCCTCTAAGGGAACAACATGGCATCGCACGGATTCACCACCACCAACCTGCACACCGACAAGGCCTTCGGGGTCGAACACGGCGGCGTTCACAAGCCGATCCACACCTCGGTCCAGTACGGCTTCGACCGCGTGGAAGACCTCATCGGGGTGTTCCAGGGCACGCTGAAGGGCGCCTACAACTACGCCCGCCAGAGCACGCCCACCACGGCCGCGCTCGAGGCCAAGATCACCACCATGGAAGACGGCCTGGGCAGCATCTGTTTCGCGACCGGCATGGCGGCGATCACCGCGGTCTTTCTCACCTTGCTGCGGGCAGGCGACCACCTTGTCGCGAGCAAATTCGTCTTCGGCAATACCAACAGCATCTTCGGCACGCTGCGTGACCTGGGCATCGAGGTGACCACGGTCGATGCCACCGACGCGGCGCAGGTAGAAGCCGCCGTGCGGACGAACACCCGCATGGTGTTCGTCGAAACCATTGCCAACCCCGGCACGCAGGTGCCTGACCTGGCCGGCATCGGCGCGTTGTGCCGCGCCAGGGGCCTGGTGTATGTGGTCGACAACACCATCACCTCGCCGCTGCTGTTCCGGCCGAAATCGGTGCACGCCAGCCTGGTGATCAACTCGCTGACCAAGACCATCGCAGGCCACGGCAGCGCCCTGGGCGGCGCGGTCACCGACACCGGCATGTTCGACTGGAGCGTTCATCCCAACATCTTCGCGGCCTACCGCAAGGGCGACGCCCGCCAATGGGGCCTGACGCAGATCCGCAAGAAGGGCCTGCGCGACATGGGCGGATCGCTCTCGTCGGAGCATGCGCATGCCATCTCGGTCGGTTCGGAAACGCTGGCCCTGCGCGTGGCGCAGAGCAGCGCCACGGCGATGGCACTGGCGCAGTTTTTGGCACAGCATCCGGCGATCGTGAAGGTGCATTACCCGATGCTCGAGTCGCATCCTCAACACCGGTTCGCCAAGGCGCACTTTTCGGCGGGCTCGTGGTTGCTGTCGTTCGAGTTGCGTGACGCCGACGACTGCATGGCTTTCGTCAACCGGCTGCAGATTCCGGTCAAGGCCACGGGCCTGGGCGACACCCGCACCCTGATCATTCCGGTGGCGCCCACCATCTTCTGGGAAGCTGGCGCAGAGGTGCGCGCCGCCATGGGCATTGCCGACGGCATGATCCGCCTGTCGGTGGGCCTCGAAGACCAGGAAGACCTGCTGGCCGACTTCGCCCAGGCACTGGGCTGACACGAGGCGCCACGCCGCCCGGCTCTCGGGGCGGGGTGGCAGCGGCAAATCAGCCGGGCTGGCCGTCGGGCGCGAGCTTGAACGGGTTGCGCTGCTCCAGCGCTTCCATGTACTCCGAAATACCCTGGCCCTCGCGTTCGAGGAAGCGCTCCACCGCATCGGCAAATGCCGGATGCGCCAGCCAGTGGGCGCTGGTCGTCTTCACCGGCAACAAGGCGCGTGCCATCTTGTGTTCGCCCTGCGCGCCGCCTTCGAAGCGGCGCACGCCGTGGTCGATGCACCAGGCCAGCGGCTGGTAGTAGCAGGCCTCGAAATGCAGGCAGTCGACGCGCTCCAGGGCGCCCCAGTAGCGGCCGTAGGCTACCTCTTGTGGGCTGCCGTCTGCCGCTGGCTGGCTGCCAAGGGCGACCAGGCTCGTCGCCACCGGCACGGCGCCCGCGGCCATGTGCCTTTCGGCCACGAACATGAGCCAGTTGTCGGGCATGGTGTCGGCCATGCGCTGAAAGAAGTCGCGGCTGAGGTAGGGCGCGTTGCCGTGCTCGTAGTAGGTGCGTTCATAGCAGCGATAGAAAAAGTCCCAATCCTTCGGCGTGATGTCGGCGCCGCGTGACCAGCGGAAACCGACGCTCGCCTCGGCCACCTTGCGCCGCTCCTGCCGGATCTTCTTGCGCTTCTCTTGCGTGAGGCTTGCCAGGAAGTCGTCGAAGCTGGTGAACGCCTGGCCTGCCGGATTCACGTTGGTCCAGTGGAACTGCACGGTGTGCCGCAACATCAGGCCGGCATCGCGCGCCGCCGCCACGTCGGCATCCGCGGCGAACAGCATGTGCAGGGACGACATGCCCTCCGCCTCGCAGATGGCAACCAGTGCCTTCACCAGTGTTTCCCGCCCGGCCGCATCACGCGCCAGGAGCCGCGCGCCGGGCACCGGCGTGAACGGCGCAGCCACCAGCGCCTTGGGGTAGTAGGGCACGCGGTGCTGCTGGTAGGCATTGGCCCAAGCCCAGTCGAACACATATTCCCCGTAGGAATGGGCCTTGAGGTAGAGCGCGCAGGCCGCCTCGAGGTGCTTGCCACGCCACAGCGTGACGAAGCGCGGGGTCCACCCCGTGTCGGGCGACGCACTGCCGCTCGCATGCATGGCAAGCAGGTATTCGTGGCGCATGAAAGGGCTGGGTTCGGCCTGTGCGGCGAGCAGGGCGTTCCAGTCGGCGGCATCGACCTCATCGGGCGCATTCAGCACCCGAATGACATAATCGTTCGAGGTCATGGGCATGCGCCGGACCGGGTGCCGCGGCAAGCCTGGCGGTGCCGGGCCAGGAGGCCCATGGCAGCTGTCACCGTGAAGTTGAAGGGCATGAAACGTGAGCCGTCGGGTTCGGTGGATGTTCTTCGGCATGATGCCGTGAAACCGGTGGCCCGCGGGCCTGCCGGGTTAAATGTCTTCTCACTCCAAACCCGTCAAGAGCATGAAGCACGATTTCAATTTTCATAATCTCTACAGCCACGACTTCGCGCGTGTCGCGGTAGGTATTCCGCGCTGTCTGGTGGCCGACCCCAAGTCCAACGCGGCCGAGACGGTGCGGCTGGCGGCCGAGGCCGATGCGGCGGGCGCGGTGCTCATCGTGTTCCCGGAACTCGGCCTTTCGGCGTACAGCTGCGACGACCTGTTCCACCAGCGCGCCTTGCTTGACGCCTGCGAAGACGCATTGGCCACCGTGGTCACCGCATCGGAACAACTGGCCATCGTCATGGTGGTCGGGCTGCCGTTGCGCGTAGACCACCGGCTCTTCAATTGCGCCGTGGTGGTTCAGCGCGGGCGCATGCTGGGCATCGTGCCCAAGACCTATTTGCCAAACTACGGCGAGTTCTACGAGGCTCGCCAATTCAACCCGGCGGACCAGGCGGTGTCGTCGGAGATTGCGCTGTTGGGCCAGACGGTGCCGTTCGGTGCCGAGCTGATCTTCTCCGCCACCGACCTGCCGTTTTTCCGCTTTCACGTTGAGATCTGCGAAGACGTCTGGACGCCGATCCCGCCGTCCTCTTACGGCGCCATGGCCGGGGCCACGGTCCTGCTCAATCTGTCGGCGTCGAATGTGACCGTGGGCAAGGCCAGCTATCGGCGCCAGTTGGTGAGCCAGCAGTCGGCACGCTGCCTGGCGGCCTATCTTTATTCGTCGGCGGGGCAGGGCGAGTCGACCACCGACATGGCCTGGGACGGACAGGCGCTGATCTATGAGAACGGAGATTTCGTGGCCGAGTCGCCGCGGTTCTCCATGCAGTCGCATACGCTCTACGGCGACATCGACCTGGAGCGTGTCTCCCGGGAGCGCATGCGGCAGACCAGCTTCGGGCAGTCCGTCAAACTGCACGCCGACCGCGTGCGCTCGTTCCGCGACGTCGTGTTCACCACGGGCGTCTCGCGCCAGGCGGCCCTGCCGCTGTCGCGCCGGGTCGAGCGGTTTCCCTACGTGCCCGCGGACCATGCCCGGCGCGACGAGCGGTGCGAAGAGGTCTACAGCATCCAGGTGCAGGCGCTGGTGCAACGCATGAATTCGAGCGGCATCCGCAAGCTGGTGATCGGCGTGTCGGGCGGGCTCGACTCCACGCATGCGTTGCTGGTGTGCGCCAAGGCCATGGACCACCTCGGTCTGCCGCGCAGTCACATCCTCGGCTACACCATGCCCGGGTTCGCCACCAGCGCCCGTACGCTCGACCAGGCCCGCAAGCTGATGGAAGCGGTAGGTTGCACAGCGCGGGAGATCGACATACGGCCAAGCTGCGAGCAGATGTTGAAGGACCTGGGCCATCCCTATGCCGACGGCAAGCCGGTGTACGACGTCACCTTCGAGAACGTGCAGGCTGGCGAGCGGACCAACCACCTGTTTCGGCTGGCGAACCACCAGGGTGCGCTGGTCGTCGGCACCGGCGACCTGAGCGAGCTGGCGCTAGGCTGGTGCACTTACGGCGTCGGCGACCACATGTCGCACTACAACGTCAACGCCAGCGTGCCGAAGACGCTGATTCGCTACCTGGTGCGCTGGGTGGCCGAGAGCCGCCAGATCGGCGATGCCGGCCGCGACGTGGTGCTGGCGGTGCTCGGCACGGAAATCAGCCCCGAG
>JAQGNA010000570.1 GCA_028292075.1 Rhodoferax sp.
TGGCCACAGAGCTCTCGAAGCGGCATTGCAGGGCGCCCAGGTCGGCGCGGGCCGAGTTGACCTGGTCGAGCGCGCTCTCGATCTTCTACAGGGCGACCCAGGCGGCGGCCTGGGTGTCCACCGTCAGCGTGTCGATGCCGAGGGCATCGCTCGTGGTGGCGGTGGCGTCCACCGTGGTGCCGGCGGCGCCCACGGTGGTGGGTGCGTAGCCCAGGTTGTTGGCGGTGAAGCCGACCATGTTCATCACCTGCGCGTCCCCGGCGGAGGTCAGCTTGGCGGACTGCATGTCGATGGTGTAGCTGCCGTCCTGCGCCTGCGACAGGAAGGCGGTGACGCCGGTGTCGGCCGAGCGGCGGTTGATCGCCTCCATCATCTGGCCCATGCGCTCGGTGCCCGAGCTGGCTTCCTTGATGGTGCCGAGGTCCCAGCTGGTGGTGCCGTCGTTGATCGACAGGGCCGAGGTGGCGGTGATGGCGGACAGGTCCGTGACGTTGCTTGCCGCGATGCCGCTGGTGTGGTCGTAGGCGTAGGAGATGTTCGCCAGGCCCTTGGCTGTGGTGTTGACCAGCGCGCCGACGGTGATGTTGTCGCCCGAGTTGGCGCCCACCTGGAACACGGCGCCCGAGAAGGAGCCGTCCAGAATTTTCTGGCCGTTGAAGCTGGTCTGCTTGGCGACCCGGTCCACTTCGTCGGTCAGCTGGCGAACTTCTGCTTGCAGGGCCTTGCGGTCGGCGGTGCTGTTGGTGGCGTTGCCCGCCTGCACGGCGAGTTCGCGCATGCGCTGCAGCATGTCCCCGACCTTGCCCAGCGCGCCTTCAGCGGTTTGCGCGAGCGAGATGCCGTCGTTGGAATTGCGGGCGCCGACGGTCAGGCCGCGGACCTGGGTGTTCATGCGCTCGGAGATCGCCAGCCCGGCGGCGTCGTCCTTGGCGCTGTTGACGCGCAGGCCGGACGAAAGCCGTTGCATCGACGTTGCCAGCGACATCTGCGAGGTGTTCAGGTTCCGCTGGGCGTTCAGCGAATTGATGTTGGTATTGATGGTAGAGGCCATGCGGAGCTCCTAGGTAACGTGATGATCTGAACCGGTGTAGCCACCGGCGGCGATGTCAGCACCCGAGCTGACGTGCATACCGTGAGGTGTGAGGGAATTATTGGAAAGACGGGCCGCTGCCATACCCCAGATAAGCATCCGAAATCCGGGCCATTTCTTTTTTTGTTTTTAGCCAGGCCTCAAGTTTTCCCACAGGGGCCCGAAAACCATTGCACAGGGCCTGATGAGGGCTTGTAGACCGGCAAAGTGGCAAGGGGTGGCGATCTGGCAGCAGACGCTCTTCGGGCAACCACCGGTCAGGGCGGCCGGTCTCGTACTGGCGTTGTGATCGGCGTTTTGCCTATTTTTTCAAGCTACCAAGGAGTTTCACCATGGCTTCGACCATCAATACCAACATCAACTCGCTGACGGCACAGCGCAACCTGGGCATGTCCCAGGGCTCCCTGGCCACTTCCATGCAGCGCCTGTCTTCCGGCCTGCGCGTCAACAGCGCCAAGGACGATGCCGCCGGCCTGGCGATCTCCGAGCGCATGAACACCCAGGTCCGCGGCCTCACGGTCGGTGCCCGCAACGCCAACGACGGCATTTCGCTGGCGCAGACGGCTGAAGGCTCGCTGGGCAAGGTCGGCGACATGCTGCAGCGCATGCGTGAACTGGCCGTGCAGTCGGGCAACTCGACCAACAGCACCGCCGACCGGAAGGCCTTGCAGTCCGAAGTCAAGCAGCTCTCCGACGAAATCGACCGTGTGGCCAAGCAAACCAGCTTCAACGGCCAGAAGATTCTTGACGGCTCCTTCTCGGGTGCCGTGTTCCAGGTTGGCGCCAACTCCGGCGACAACATCACCGTCGGCGCGCTGACCAACAGCACCGCCAAGGGCCTGTCCAACGTGTCGTACTCGTACGACAAGACCAGCGGTATCGCCGCCAGCTCGGTGACCGACCTGTCCGCCATCACCAGCACCTCGGCGCTGCAAATCGACGACGGCTCCACCACCTGGGATCTGGGCGCGGTCAAAGAAGCCAGCTCCGGCACGGAACGCATGGGCCAGATGGTCGAGGCGATCAACCGCAAGTCGGCTGACACCGGCGTCACCGCCTTCCTGACGAAGGCCGACGACGGTACCTACACCATCGACATGATGTCGTCCAAGCTGAACTCCGGTGGCGATGCGGCCACGCTGACGCTGGGCTCAGGTTTCACCGCCGGCAACTCCGGCCGGGCCGGTGCGGCGCTCGCTTCGAAGATCGACGCGACCAACACCACGACCGACGCCCTGGGCATCGACACGCTGACGGTGGACACGCAAGCCAGCTCGTGGGTTGCACTGAAGAAGATCGACTCGGCCATCGACCAGGTCAACTCGGCCCGTGCCGACCTGGGCGCCCTGCAAAGCCGCTTCGAGAACTCGGCTGCCAACATCGATATCCAGGTAGAAAATCTCTCGGCATCCCGCGGTCGCATCGTCGACGCGGACTTCGCGAAGGAAACGGCGAACCTGTCCCGCACGCAGATTCTGCAGCAGGCCGGTACCGCGATGGTGGCCCAGGCCAACAAGCTGCCGCAGGGTGTGCTGTCCCTCCTGCAGTAAGCCACGACACACCGTCATGCCTGAAAGATGACGTTCAAGAAAGCATGGGGCGGAGAAAGGTACATCCTTTCTCCGCCGTTTGACTTTCCGGATTGACGCCAGAATGTGTTGACAGAGGACGAACCTCGAGGAGATTTACATGGCCATCTCATCCATTGGCATCGGCAGTGGCCTGCCGGTCGACAGCATCATCTCGAAATTGACCGATCTCGAGAAAGCGCCGCTCGTCACCCTGAAGGCGAACGCCGAGACCATCCAGGCGAAGGTGTCGGCCTATTCGCAGGTGAAGTCGCTGATCTCCACGCTCTCGGACGCCACCTCCAAGCTTACCCGCGACAGCGCCTGGAACGGCCTGAACATCGCCACCACCAACAGTTCGGCCGTCACGGCGACCGTCACTGGCATTGCCAGCGCCTCCACCATCAGCGTGGGCGTGCAGAAGCTGGCGCAGGCGCAGTCGACCGCGTCCGCGGTGGTGCCCACCGGCACCGATCTCGGCGGCAGCCTCACCATTCAACTGGGCACCTGGAATGCGGGCACGACCGGTTTCACGCCCGGGCTGAGCGCCCCGGTCTCCATCACCATGGCGCCTGGCGAGACCTCGCTGGCCGCGGTGGCCAGCCGCATCAACGATGCCAACGCCGGCGTCACGGCCACGGTACTGAAAGACGCCTCGGGCGAGCGGCTGATGATCCGCTCCAAGGCGACTGGCGAAGCGGCGGGGTTTCAGATCAAGGCCAGCGCAGATGCCACCGCCGGCTTGGCCAACCTGGCCTTCGACCCGGGCTCCAGCACTTCCACCACCACGCGGCCGCAGGCCGGGCAGAACGCCCAGGCCACCATCAACGGCGTGTCGGTTTCATCGGCAACCAACACCCTGGCCGACACCATTCCCGGGCTTTCGATCCAGCTGTCGCAAGTCACCACCGTGGGCGCCGACACGCTGCTGACCGCCAGCACCGACACGGTCACCATGAAGAAGAACATCCAGGACTTCGTGGACGCCTACAACGCGGTCAGCACGTTCCTGGGCAGTTCCACCAAGTACGATTCCGAGACCAAGTCGGCCGGCCTCCTGCAGGGCGACGCCACTGCACTCGGTCTGCAGAACACCATGCGCGCGATGCTTGGCTCCAACACCTCGGGCGGCGTGTATTCCTATTTGTCGGACATCGGCGTGAGCCTGCAGCGCGGCGGCGGCCTTCAGGTGGACAGCGGCAAGCTCGACAAGGCCCTGAAGACCCCCGAAGACGTCAAAAAGCTTTTTGCCTCCGACAACGGCAACCTGCAAAGCGGCGGACTGGCGGTCAAGTTCAAGTCGTACATGACCGGGCTGCTCTCGCTCGACGGCACCATGAACAGCAAGGCCGATTCGCTGACCGCAGCCACCAAGCGCAACAGCAGCGAGCAGGACAAGGTCAACGCCCGTGCCGCGCTGGTCGAAAAGCGCCTCAAGGCGCAGTACACCGCGCTCGACACGCGCATGGCGAGCCTCACCGCGCTGAGCACCTATGTCACGCAGCAGGTGACCACCTGGAACAACACGAAAAGCTGATCGTTGAGTGGCGACGCGCCGGCCTGCAGAGGCCGTGGCGCGGGCCGGCGTTGAACAGCCAAACAGAGCCGCATTTCACTGTAACAAAGGCCTTGAGTTCACCGGGCATGTGCCGATAATTCAAATATCTAGTACACAAATGGACCCTCAAATGTTCACCCCCGTCAGCACCCGTTCAGCCTCTGCCTACAAAAGAGTCGGTGTGGAGACCAGCATCGACGGCGCCAGCCCGCACCGACTGATCTGCCTGCTGTTCGATGCGCTGCTGCTGTCGATGGCCAAGGCCCGCGGCGCCATCGAACGGGGCGATGCCGAACTGAAGGGCAAGGAAATCGGCCGCGCGGTCCGCATCCTGGAAGAAGGGCTGAAGGACGGCCTCGACAAGGAAAAGGGCGGCGAACTGGCGGTGAACCTGCTGGGTGTGTACAACTACAGCATCTCGCGGCTGACCATGGCCAACCTCAAGAGCGATGGCGGTCTGATCGAAGAAGTCAGCCAGCTGATCACCACCGTCTACGACGCCTGGAAAAGCATCGCAACGCCTGCCGCCCATGTCTGAAATCACTTCAAGCCGGACCATGACCATGTCGCAAATCCTCATCGACTACTACAAAGCCATCGAAGACAGCAGCTACAAGATGCTGGAGGCCGCCAAGGTGGAAGACTGGGACGGCGTGGTGCGCTACGAAGGCGCCTGCGCGGTGCTCATCGAACAGCTTCGCCACAAGGCCCGCGCCGAGCCGCTGGCCCCCGAGCTCCGCTCTGAAAAGGCCCGCATCATGCAGCGAATCCTGCGCAACGACGCCCAGATCCGCTGCCTGGCCGAGCCCTGGCTGGAGCAGTTCGACAGCCAGTTCGCCGGCCAGCCGCAACTGCTGCACTGAAACAAAAAAGGCCCTCGCAAGAGGGCCTTTTGCTTTCTGGGCTATTTTGCGAGTGTCAACCTACA
>JAQGNA010000575.1 GCA_028292075.1 Rhodoferax sp.
CGGGCACGAGGTGGCGATGGAAGTCGCGCGCGAGCTGGTGGTCTATCTCAAGCGCCCGGGCGGCCAGTCGCAATTCAGCACGATGCTGCAGACGCAGGCCGAGGATTCGGCCGCGATGTTCGACGAGCTCAATCGCTGGATCGCCGGCAACCTCGCCCAGCCCGGCCTGGATGTGGAGCGCCTGGCCGAACAGGCTCGCATGAGCCCGCGCAACTTCGCACGCGTCTACAAGCAGAAGACCGGCCGCACGCCCGGCAAGGCCGTGGAAGTGTTCCGGCTCGAGGCAGCCCGACGCCTGCTCGAAGACTCGCCCCGCAATGTCGATCAGATCGCTCGCATGTGCGGTTTTGGCGATGAGGAGCACATGCGTGTGACCTTCCATCGCCACCTCGGCGTGGCGCCGCGAGACTACCGGCGGCGGTTCGCGGCACGATACAACTCCGGCGCATAACTTTATTTACCTCGAGTGTTGAGCCGCTGGCTGCAATAGGTTCGCTTTAGACTACCAGACGAACAATTGCCAGCATCGAACGGTCGCTTGAAAAAATGAAGCGGAAGTTGCAAAGCGGCGGGCAGATGTCGCCCGGCCTTACACGCGCCCAGAGCTCGCACCACCCCCATGTATTGCTTCAGGGTTAGAGAGCGTGGAGCCCGTTCCTTTGAACCGACGTGGAGTTTATATTTGCTCGCAATTTCTACTTCGTCATCCACTTAGATGCCAAGGTAACGCACGGTAAATGTGGCCTGAAGTGGCGAAACCGTCTGCAACGCCCGGAATAATTCTTAGTCCTTCGGGAGATCAGCCCACTGCGCAAAATGGACAAAATCGGCCGCCGCTTGCATGGGCCAAGTGAGGGTCATGGACTGCGCCCCCTTGCGCAGCTCGACCTTGAGTTCGGTCGCAACGGCTTCGGCGGTAGCGTTGGGCAGGCACAGCGGATGAACTCTGGCATCGAGGGTGATGGTGCCGGCTTGCTGGGCGGCTGCGACACGATGGGCTGGTGGCATCCGGTGCGTGCATGCCCTTTGAGCCAGCGGTGTAGCACGTTGGCGTTCATGCCATGGCTGCTGGCAAAGGCCGCGATGAAAGTTCCAGGCACCAGGCAGGCGGCAACCAGTTCTGCCTTGAAGGTCGGCACACATCTCGATGATCGGCGCACTCCTTGTTGAGCGGCTGCCCTCCGTGCGTCGTGCTCGAGCGCGAGGCGTTCCACCTCCTGCATCCAGCTGAGCATTAACGACCTCCGCTCGCGACGCTGTTCGGCCGTACTGTCGGTGGGCACCGCCGGAGGCCGGGGCACTCGGAGCTGACGCTCCTTGACTTCGACACGGTTCGTGCCATCCCGCATGCCGGTGGCAACGAAGTCGTTGGCAACATCGACTTCAAGGACGGAAATGGCTTGCATGAAAAGCTCTGACAAAAAGGCCTGGCCGTAGCGTGGCCGACATGCCGGGTCGCCGCCGCCGCCGCACGGACGGCGTCCTACGGGGTTGCGCGGTGCAGGCGCGGAAGCTCTGCTCACAGCTTCCACCGAAGCGCGCCTACATGGAGGAGGCGGAGCGGCGGCGCATAACCTGTCTGCGGCTCGGGACGCATCGCTTCTTCCAGCCGCGGCTTGGCCAGGCAGGTCGACCGACCTCGTTCAACCGGAGACTCCCATCACCACATTCATGTTTTGCACCGGCATCGAGAACAGTGTGCCGACCATCGACGGGGGTCGCATTCGCATCGACGAAATGGACAGCTGCGGCCACTACACACACTGGAAAAAAGACTTTTCGCTGGTGCAGGAGCTGGGCATCCAGTACCTGCGCTATGGCCCACCCATTCACAAGACTTTTCTCGGCCCCGGGCGCTACGACTGGGACTTTGCCGATGCCACTTTCGCCGAGCTGAAGCGACTGAACATCGTGCCCATCGTCGACCTGTGCCACTTCGGTGTGCCGGACTGGCTGGGCAACTTCCAGAACCCCGATTTCCCCGCCCACTTCGCGGTTTACGCGCAAGCCTTCGCCGAGCGTTTTACGTGGGTGCAGCTTTACACGCCGGTCAACGAGATGTATGTCTGCGCCATGTTCTCGGCCCGCTATGGCTGGTGGAATGAGCAGCTCTCGAGCGACCAGGCCTTCGTCACGGCGCTGAAGCACATCGTCAAGGCCAATGTGCTGGCGATGCGCGCGATCCTCAGGGTGCGGCCGGACTCGATCTTCGTGCAAAGCGAGTCGTCGGAGTATTTCCATGCCGAGAATCCGGCGGCGATCGCGCCGGCCGAGTTGCTCAATTCCATGCGGTTTCTGTCCCTGGACCTGAACTATGGCCGCCGCGTCGATTCCGAGATGTACGAGTTCCTGCTGGACAACGGCATGACGCGGGACGAGTACCACTTCTTCCTGGACAACCACCTGAAGCAGCATTGCATCCTGGGCAACGACTACTACGTCACCAACGAGCACCGCGTGGCCGCCGACGGTTCGACGCGGCCATCCGGCGAGGTCTTCGGCTACGACGAAATCACGCGCCAGTACCACGACCGCTACCGCCTGCCGGTGATGCACACCGAGACCAACCTGGTGCAGGGCCCGGCCGGCACCGAGGCGGTGGACTGGCTGTGGAAGGAGTGGGCCAACGTGCTGCGGGTGCGCAACAGCGGCGTGCCGATCGTCGGCTTCACCTGGTACTCGCTGACCGACCAGGTCGACTGGGACAGTGCCTTGCGCGAGCGCAATCACCACGTCAATCCGCTGGGCCTGTATGACCTGGAACGCAACATACGGCCGGTCGGCCAGGCCTACAAGCAACTCATCGCCGACTGGCGCGACGTGCTGCCGACGCAGAGCATGTGCCTGATCGTGCCGGTGGTCATGCCGGACCAGGCCGGAGGCGAGCAGGCAATGCAGCAAAGGCAGCGGGCCAGCGACATGAACCGGAGCAAGGCGGCAAGCGCACCCCTGCAGGACAAATAAAAATGACCAACGATCAAGACCACAACACCAACACCGCCACCAGCACCAGCACCATCGCCGCTGCGGGCAGCGCCCATCCACTGGCGCGACGCTTCGAGGGGCAGGTCGCCATCGTCACCGGCGCGGCCGGCGGCATCGGCGCGGCGATCGCCATGCGTCTCGCCAGCGAGGGCGCCAGTCTGGTCATCGCCGACCTGCGCGAGCCCGGTGCCAGGGCCACCGCCGATGCACTGGCGCAAGCCCACGGCGGGCAGGCGCTGGGCGTCGGCTGCGACGTGGGCGACGAAGCCCAGGTGGCCGCCTGCATGACCGCCGCCATCGACGCCTTCGGCCGGATCGATGTCATCGTCAACAACGCCGGGCTGATGACCTTCAAGACACTGGCCGAATGGACCGCCGACGACTGGCTGAAGGTGCTGCGCGTCGACCTGCTCGGCGCGGCTTTTTTCACCAAGCAGGCCTTCCTGCACATGGACCCGGTGCGCGGCGGCGCCATCGTCAACATCGCCAGCGTGCACGCGGTGATGACCAGTGCGAACGCCGCGCCTTATTCGGCGGCCAAGGCGGCCATGCTGTCGCTGACACGGACCACTTCCATCGAGGGCCGCGACCGGAAGATCCGCGCCAATGCCGTGCTGCCAGGCGCCATCGACACACCGATGTTGTGGGACAACCCGAACATCAAGTCAGGCGCCGAGGCCATCGACAGGAACGACGTTGGCCAGCCCGAAGACATCGCCGCGGCCGTGGCCTTCCTGGCCAGCGACGACGCGAAGTTCGTCACCGGCACCACGCTGGCCGTCGACGGCGGGCGGCTGGCGAAACTGTGACCAAAAGAGGCCGGATCATGGAACGGATCACCTTGCGCGCCGCCGATCTTGAAGTGCAATTGCAGCCGGCGCTGGGCGGCTGCATCGCCCGCTTCGACTGGCTTGGCGCGCACGGCCAGCGCCTGGCCCTGATGCGCGGCACCGACGACGCCAACGGCACCGATGTACTGCAGGCGGCGTGTTTCCCGCTGGTGCCGTTTGCCAACCGCATTCGCGGCGGGCAGTTCGACTGCAACGGCCGCAGCATCAGACTGGCGCCCAACATGGCCGGCGACGCCAGCCCGCAGCACGGCCAGGGCTGGCTGGCGTCCTGGGATGTGGCCAGTGTCAGCCCAACCGAAGCCGAATTGGTCTTCAGGCACGCAGCTGGCGAGTGGCCGTGGGACTATGAGGCGCGTCAGCATTTCAGGCTGGCGCAAGACAGGCTGACGATGCGCCTGAGCTGCCGAAACCTGTCGTCCGAACCGATGCCCTGTGGCTTGGCGCTGCACCCGTACTTTCCGTGCAACGCCGACACCGTGCTGGACACCAGCGTCACCGGCGCCTGGACCATCGACGCAGCTACCTTGCCGGTGGCCCGCGTGCCAGCGACCGGCCGCTATGCACTGTCGCATCGGCACATCTGCGGCCAAGGGCTGGACAACGGCTTCGACGGCTGGGGCGGTAGTGCCCGCATCAGCTGGCCCGATCGCGAGGCGCTGGCGCTGGCGCTGGAGATGCGTTCGGCCGATGCCGGGCGGTTTCAGGTTTACTCACCGACCGCTGGTGGCGTGTTCGTGGCGGAGCCGGTGCAAAACGCCAATGCGGCATTGAATGAGCCGTTTGATCGGTGGCGGGACCTGGGGATCGAGATGCTGGGGTGTGAAGAGGGGCGGGAGTTGACGGTGGAGTTTGTTGTCACCGGGATGGGTGTGGTTCGCGGCGAATGACCCCGGGAAGCGCAGGCGGAGCCATCAGTTTTGCAGTTGCTTCCGCGAATTGGCGGGGCGCGGCATGCGGGATATGTGCTGTTCAGGAAATGCGCGGGCGTGCCACTCGCCACACTTGCCAGGTTGGTCGCTGGCTATGTTTGCAGCGCTGTCGGCTGGGGTCACGCGGGCGGCAGTGTTGTTCTTCGTCTGGATGAGACGCTCGATCGATGCGTCGTCGTTTGCCAGAGCGGTGACGATGTCCTCCTATGCAGGTACAACGGCTCGACAAGGTTTATATACCCCCGGACCAACTTTGAAAAGCTCCAGCATTTCGTAGCTTTTTAGCCGGTATGAAGCAAGGCAGCCAGGCCGAAGGCCGCCAGTGCGCCAACCACCACAAGGACAATTGCGAAGCGGACGAAAGCCCCTCCAGACATGTGCTCTGCCTTGTCTGATGATGTGGGTGGCTGTTCATGCGCAAGGTGCTCGGGCGGCTCGGCACCCATCAAAGGCCTCCCGCACTGGACCGATAGAACCATAACGCCACAAGCACGGCGACCACGAGGAACAATTTAGTTTTGCGCACTCCTCATTTTCTGTTGATTAATGGCCGAGTTCTAGAGCATGCACCGCGACCAGTTGGCTGAGACCAGTGATTAATTCGCAAAAAGGGTGGGAACTGAGCATTGCCGTGGCGGCTGGCACGTGCCAACGAATGTGGCCGGGACGAAGACGGCATGTCCAGTTCTGACGCCAAAAATCCCCACAGGGGCCCTCATTCGGCGCTCTGAACCGCCCCGGGTTCGAACTGACCCCCAGAAGTTGGACAGTTAAGACCGGACGCCTTGCCATGCGATACGCAACAATCTCGCCGTTGTACAGGTCCATGCAGGCCGACAGGTAGAGCTTGCGACCATTCACCTTGAACTCGGTGACGTCGGTCGCCCATTTCTGATTGGGTGCGGTCGCGTTGAAGTCGCGCTGCAGAACGTTGGGCACGTGCGCATCGCTCACGCCCGGTACATGTCGAGAGCGCTTCTTCGCCCGGATCAACGCGCGTAGCCCCATCTTTTGCATCCGACGCTGCACGTAGGTCATGTGTTCGAGTCACACAGGACCCACCAAAAATTAGGAAAGAATCGAGCACCTGGCACGCAAGCGCCAGGTGCTTTTCTCTTTCCCGGCCGCTTCCGGCCCACACTTTTGCTGCTGCCCAAAGCCCTTCAATTTCTGCAGCGCGGCCGCGTGGTCGG
>JAQGNA010000645.1 GCA_028292075.1 Rhodoferax sp.
CCGCCTGCCGCGTCGCGCGTGTAGCGCAGGCGGTCGTGCAGCCGGCTCTTGCGGCCCTGCCAGAACTCCCAGCGCTCCGGCACCAGCCGGTAGCCGCCCCAATGTGGCGGCCGGGGCGGGTTCAGCAAAAACTGCGCGCCGTACTTCGCCGCGTTGGCCACCAGCACCGCCCGCCCCGGGATGACCTGGCTTTGCGGGCTGGCCCAGGCACCCAGGCGCGAATCGAGAGGCCGGCTCTTGTAGTAGGCATCGCTCTCGGCGTCGCTCACCTTCTCGACCAGGCCCTCGATGCGCACCACGCGTTCCAGCTCGACCCAGTGAAACTGCAGCGCCGCGAACGGGTTGCCGGCGAGTTCCCGGCCCTTGCGGCTCTCGTAATTGGTGTACCAGACGATGCCCCGCTCGTCGCAGCCCTTGATCAGCACGATGCGGGTCGAAGGGCGCAGATCGCTGCCGACGGTGGCCAGCGTCATGGCATTCGGTTCTGGCAACTGCCCGGCCAGCGCCTCGGACAGCCATTGCTGGAACTGGTCCAGTGGCAGAGGGTGCGAGGCGCTTTCGTCGAGCTCGGCGCGCTCGTAGCTCTTGCGCAGGTCGGCCAGATCGGGTGAAACCGAATGGCCCGGGCCGGTCGATGAAAGGGACGATGGCGAAAGATGAGAAGGAGGGGAGGGAGGTGTGGCGCTCATGGCACGCATTGTGCAACCGCATGCGGGATGGAGGCACAATGGGCTGGCACAAACCATACTGGAGTCCGCGCATCGAACCGATCTCCGTCTTCTCGAACCTGGAGGATCGCCTGCTGCCCGTGGTCATCGTGCTGGCCGCCGGCCGGGGCGAGCGCTTTGCCGCGTCAGGCGGGCAGGTCCACAAGCTAGAAGCACCGCTGGCTGGCAAGCGCGTGCGCGACCACACCCTTGCCGCGGTGCGCGCCAGCGGCCTGCCGTGGTGGATGGTCAAGGCCGCGCCCGGCCTGCACGGCATGGGCGACTCCATCCGCGCCGGCGTGCTGGCCACCCAGCATGCGCCGGGCTGGCTGGTATTGCCGGCCGATCTTCCCCTCGTGCGGCCGGCCAGCCTGCTGGCAGTGGCGCAGGCGCTGACCCATGCGCCCGTGGTCGTGCCGCATTGCGACGGCAAGCGGGGCCACCCGGTGGGCTTCGACGCCAGCTGCATGCATGCCCTGCTCGACCTCGAAGGCCACGACGGCGCCGCCCACATCGTGCAGGCCCAGCGTGCGGCCGACCAGGTGGTCGACCTGTCGCTGAACGACATCGGCATCGTGACCGACATCGACACGGTGGACGACCTCTACGCCGCCGAACAGTTGTTGACGCAGCGCCGCTTCGCCTGATGCGGTGGGCCAGTAGGCCCTGTTAACTCCCTCTCGTCCGTTGAACCCGCCTCTTACGCTTCGCTGGAAGACAGCCTCAACAACCGCTCCAGCGCCCGGTCGTGAATGTCATGCTCCAGCAGCCCGTGGAAGGTGTTGCGGGCGTAATCGAGCGAAGTGCCGTAGCGACCGCAGGATTCCGAGAACACCCGCCGCACCTGCGCCTCGGTGAGTTCGCGGGTGTAGTTCGGGCTGCGGCGCGATAGCGTGAACGCCAGGGCGCTGACGGTGCCCTCGGTGGTCTGGCAACGCAGCCACTTGGGGTCGTAGACGCCGGTTGCCATTTCGCGCTGCCACAGGCGGGGCAGGGCTTCGGCGACCTCGTGGCGTGGAATGCGGAACACCACGCCCTGGCAACTGCCGCCGGACAGCAGGGCGAACACCAGCCCCGGGCAGTCGGGCGTGCCGCGGTTGATGCGGCTCCACATCTTCAATGAGCGGTGCCAGCCGTGCACCCGGGCGCGGCGCTGCTCGATGAAGTCGAATTCCGGACGCCAGATCAGCGAAGCGTAGCCAAAGACCCAAAGGTCGGACTCGCCGCCCCACCTGAGCTTGGCCATCTCGAGCATGCGCTTGGGGCAGCGGGAGGCGTCAGCGCCTGCCAGCGTGGGCAGGGAAGGTTGAACCGCGGAGGCAATTTCCATCATGCAAGCACTCTACAATCGCCACAAATTTTTCTGGAGTACAAATTATGTTTTCACAAGACGAAGATGACAACCAACGTGTTGCTTTGGGGCTCGTATTCGGCGTCGTGCTGCTGGTGGTCGCCTCGGTGATCGGTGTCGGCATCCACAAGTCGCGGCCCGTGGCGAGCGCGCCGGCCGTGGTGCAAACCGCGAGCGTGCCGGCCACCGTGGTCGTGGTCGATCCGAATGCCGCCAGCGTCAAGGTTGAAAACGGCGTGGTCACGTTCTACTTCGCCAGCGGCAAGGCCGACCTGGCACCCGGCGCCAACGACGCTCTGGCCGAGGTGGTCAAGGCCATCGCCGGCGGCAAGCAGGCTTCGGTCAGCGGGTACCACGACGCGACCGGTGACGCCGCCGTCAACGCCGAGCTGTCCAAGCAGCGGGCCATGGCCGTGCGCGACGCGATCAAGGCCATGGGCGCGGCCGAAGACAAGATCGAACTGAAGAAGCCGGCGGAGATGCAGGCGGCCGGTTCCAACGCCGAAGCTCGCCGGGTCGAAGTGACGGTGCAATGAGCCGGCGCGGCCTCGTCGCCGCCTCCGCGAAAAGCCCGGCTCGCCGGGCTTTTTTCATGGCCCAGGCCTTTTTATGTTTGGTAACCCACTGGTAACCGGCGCCCATGCCATGCGGCCAGATCAGGGGTACGATAGGCGCCTGTAATTAAGTTACCAAAATATGACGAAACTCCACGAGACAGTTACCAAGGTCACCGAACGCATCCGCGAGCGCAGCGCGCCGACACGCGCCGCCTACCTGGCCCGGCTGGACGCCGCGGCAGGCCGCCAGCCCGGCGCGGAGCGAATGGGTTGCGCCAACGTGGCGCATGCCTTCGCCGGCATGCCCTCGAACGACAAGTTCAAGGTGGTGGCCGAGAAGGCGCTCAACATCGGCATCGTCACCTCCTACAACGACATGCTGTCGGCCCATACGCCGATGCAGGCCTATCCTGATCTGATCAAGGCCGAGGCCCGGAAGTTCGGCGCCACGGCCCAGGTGGCGGGTGGCGTGCCCGCGATGTGCGACGGCGTCACCCAGGGCACGCCCGGCATGGAGCTGAGCCTTTTCAGCCGCGACGTCATCGCCATGGCCACCGCGGTGGCGCTGAGCCACGACGTGTTCGACGCCGCGCTGCTGCTGGGCGTGTGCGACAAGATCGTCCCCGGACTGCTGATCGGTGCGTTGCAGTTCGGCCATTTGCCGATGGTGTTCGTGCCCGCTGGTCCCATGCCTTCCGGGCTGTCCAATAACGCCAAATCGAAGGTGCGCGAACAGGCGGCGCAGGGCCTGGTCGGCCGGCCCGAGCTGCTCGAGGCCGAATCGGCCGCCTACCATTCGGCGGGCACCTGCACCTTCTACGGAACGGCCAACAGCAACCAGATGCTGCTCGAGGCCATGGGCCTGCACGTGCCCGGCACCGCCTTCGTGGCACCCGGCGGCAGCCTGCGGGACGAACTCACCCGCGAGGCCGCGCGCACCGTGCTCGGCATCACCTTCAAGCGCCGGTTCGCGCCCATCGGCCGGGTGGTGGACGAGCGCGCCATCGTCAATGCGATGGTGGCGCTGCTGGCCACCGGCGGCTCCACCAACCACCTGATCCACTGGGTGGCGGTGGCCCATTCGGCGGGCATCGTGATCGACTGGAACGACTTCAGCGCGCTGTCCGAAGTGGTGCCCACGCTGGCCAAGGTGTACCCGAACGGCAGCGCCGACGTGAACCAGTTCCAGGCGGCCGGCGGCACCGGCTACATCATTCGCGAGCTGCTCGACGCAGGCTTCATGCACGAAGACGTGCTGACGGTGCGCGAAGGCGGCCTGCGCGAATTTACTGCCGAGCCTTCGTTCCAGGGGGCATCGCTGCACTGGGACGTGGCCGGCGCCTCGAAGGACGTGAGCATCGTGCGGCCCGCCACGGCGCCGTTCAGCGCCACCGGCGGTTTGAAACTGTTGCAGGGCAATCTCGGGCGCAGCGTGATCAAGGTGTCTGCCGTGCCCGAAGACCGCCATGTGGTGGAAGCGCCGGCGCGGGTCTTCGACTCGCAGGAGGCGCTTCACCGGGCCTTCAACGCTGGTGAACTCGACCGCGACGTCGTCTGCGTGGTGCGCTGGCAGGGCCCGCAGGCCAACGGCATGCCCGAACTGCACAAGCTCACGCCGCCACTGGCCGTGCTGCAGGGCAAGGGCTTCAAGGTGGCGCTGGTGACCGACGGCCGCATGAGCGGCGCCTCGGGCAAGGTACCAGCCGCCATTCATCTTTCGCCCGAAGCCGTGGCCGGCGGACCGCTGGCCCGCATCCAGGACGGCGACGTGGTCCGGCTCGATGCCGTCGCTGGCACACTCCAGGCCCTGGTGTCCGAAGAGGAATGGGCGCTTCGCCCCGTCGCCACCATGCCCCCCACCTTGCTCGCCGCCAACGCGGTGGGCATGGGTAGAGAACTATTCACCGGCATGCGCCGCAGTGCCACCACCGCAGAAACAGGAGCAATTTCATGGCTGTAGCCAACGACAACCCCATCACCACCGCCCAGGCCAGCCGCAACCGTCGCACCTGGACGGCGCTCGAGGTCATGCAGGATGCCGCGGTCATTCCGGTCATCGTGCTGAACGACGTGGCCCATGCCGTGCCCCTGGCGCGGGCGCTGGTGGCTGGCGGCATTCGCATGCTTGAAGTGACGCTGCGCACGCCGCAGGCGCTGGCCTGCATCGAGGCCATCGCCCGTGATGTGCCCGAAGCCGTGGTCGGCGCCGGCACGGTGCGCAGCGCCGCGGACGCCAAGGCCGCGGCCGATGCGGGTGCCCTGTTCGCGGTGAGCCCCGGCTTTACCGTGGCGGTCGGCCAGGCCTGCCGCGACCAGGGTCTGGCCCTGTTGCCCGGCGTGGCCACCGGCAGCGAAATCATGATGGCCCAGGAGGAGGGCTACACGCAGTTGAAGTTCTTCCCCGCGATGCAGGCGGGTGGAGTGGCCATGCTGAAGGCCTGGGGCGGCCCCTTCTTCGACGTGCGCTTCTGCCCCACGGGCGGCGTCACGCTGCAGAACGCGCCTGAGTTTCTGGCGCTGTCGAACGTGGTGTGTGTGGGCGGCTCATGGCTGGTGCCGGCCGACGCCGTGAAGGCCGGCGACTGGAACCGCATCACCCAGCTGGCAAGCGACACGGCCAATCTCAAAAAGGCTGCCTGATTTCAGCACCGGCCGTTCAGCGCGCCGTGCCAAGGCAGCCCGGCGCGGCCGGCCGCTCGGCTGCGCAGATGTCGCGGCCCAGCCAGACTTCATACGTGTCGGTGGTGGGCCTGGCATTGCGCAGCGTGGCCAGTGTGGCCGGCTGCCCGGCCAGGTCGCCCACCACGCGCAGCACCCAGCGGGCCAGTCCGCGTTCGCTTTTGCCCTGGGCCCGCACCTCGCTGCGAGCGGGCGCCT
>JAQGNA010000666.1 GCA_028292075.1 Rhodoferax sp.
TGCAGGACGACCACATCCTCCAGCTGGAAGGCGTGAGCAAGTACTTCGGCTCGGTGATCTCGCTGAACGACGTGACCCTGCGCCTGCGCCGCGGCGAGGTGCATTGCCTGCTGGGCGACAACGGCGCGGGCAAGTCGACGCTGATCAAGACGCTGGCCGGCGTGCACCGGCCCGACCGCGGCAGCTACCTGTTCGAAGGCCGGCCGGTGCGGTTCGCCTCGCCGCGGCAGGCGCTCGACATGGGCATCGCCACCGTCTACCAGGATCTTGCGCTGGTGCCGCTCATGAGCGTGGCCCGCAACTTCTACATGGGGCGCGAGCCGGTGCGCCGCCTGTTCGGTGTGATCCCGGTCATGGACCATGCGCTGGCCGGCCGCACGGCCACCGCCAAGCTGGCCGAAATGGGCATTCGCGTGCGCGACGCCGACCAGGCCGTGGGCACCATGTCCGGCGGCGAAAAGCAGTGCCTGGCGATTGCCCGTGCGATCCACTTCGGCGCCCGCGTATTGATCCTCGACGAGCCCACCGCCGCGCTTGGCGTGAAGCAGAGCGTCAACGTGCTGAAACTGATCCGCAAGGCCTCGGCGCGCGGCATCTCGGTGATCTTCATCACCCACAACGTCAACCACGCCTACCCCGTGGCCGACAGCTTCACGCTGCTGAACCGGGGCCAGTCGATGGGCACCTTCGCCAAGTCGGCGATCCGCAAGGAAGCGGTGCTCGACATGATGGCCGGCGGCGCCGAGATGGCCGGCATGATGGCCGAGCTCGACGGCGTGACGATCTGAACCGCAGCCCCATCCCACCCCAGAAACCTTCCCACCCATGACCGCAACCTTGTCCATTCCTTCCGGCCGCCGCTTCGACCTGGCCTGCCTGGGCCGCCTGGCGGTCGACCTGTATGCCCAGCAGGTCGGCGCCCGGCTGGAAGACGTGTCCAGCTTCGCCAAATACCTCGGCGGGAGCTCGGCCAACATCGCCTTCGGCGTGGCCCGCCTGGGCCTGCGCTCGGCCATGCTGTCGCGCGTGGGCGACGAGCAGATGGGCCGCTTCCTCACCGAGACGCTGCAACGCGAAGGCTGCGACACCAGCCAGGTTCAGCTCGACCCGCAGCGCCTCACCGGCCTGGTGCTGCTGGGCCTGAAAGACCGCGACACCTTCCCGCTGCTGTTCTACCGAGAGAACTGCGCCGACATGGCGATCGACGCCGCCGCCATCAGCGAAGACTTCCTGGCGCAGTGCCGCGCGCTGCTGATCACCGGCACGCACCTGAGCGCGCCGACCGTGCGCGCCGCCTCCGTCGCTGCACTTGGCCACGCGCGCAAGCACGGCCTGCTGCGCGTGCTCGACATCGATTACCGCCCGGTGCTGTGGGGCCTGACCAAGCGCGGCGAGGGTGCCAACCGCTTCGTCGCCGATGCCAACGTGACGGCGCAGCTGCAGGCCGTGCTGCCGGAGTTCGACCTGCTCATCGGTACCGAAGAAGAGTTCCTCATCGCCGGCGGCGTGCCGGGCGACCTGCTGGCTTCGCTGCGCGCAGTCAGGGCCATTTCGAAGGCGGCCTTCGTCGTGAAGCTCGGCGCGCAGGGCTGCTGCTTCATCCCGGACGAAGTGCCTGCGCGCATCGAAGACGCTCTCACCGTGAAGGGCGAGCGCATCGAGGTGATGAACGTGCTGGGCGCCGGCGACGCCTTTGCCGCCGGCCTCATGACCGGCTTGCTGCGGGGCGAAGGTTTCGAGTCGGCCGCGCGGCTGGCCAACGCCTGCGGCGCCATCGTCGTCTCGCGCCATGCCTGCGCGCCGGCCATGCCCACGCCGGCCGAGCTGGCGCACTGGTTCGGCGGCAGCCGCAACCCGAAGGTCGATGCCGACCGGCAACTGGCCCACCTGCACCGCAGCACCGCGCCCCGCGCGGCCTGGCCCGAACTCAACGTCATGGCCTTCGACCACCGCAGCCAGTTCTACGAGATGGCGCGCGCCGCCGGTGCCAGCGAAAAGCGCATCGTCGCGCTCAAGAAGCTGCTGGTCGCGGCCTTTGCCCAGGTCACCGAAAGCCGTGGCCTGCAGGGCCGCAGCGGTGTGCTCATCGATGGCGGCGACTACGGCTTCGAGGCGCTGGCCAGTGCCACCGGCCGCGGCTGGTGGGTGGGCCGGCCGGTGGAGCTGCCAGGCTCGCGGCCGCTGCGCTTCGACGGCACGCTTTCCATCGGCAGCGCGCTGCGCAGCTGGCCGGCCGAGCAGGTGGTGAAGTGCCTGGTGCACTACCACCCTGACGACGCCATCGACCTGCGGCTGGCGCAGGAGCTGAAGGTGCAGGAACTCTGGGAAGCCACCCGCGAAAGCGGCCACGAGTTGCTGCTCGAGATCATTTGTCCACCGGCGATGACACCCGCCGGCACCGCCGACGCCGCCGTGCTGCGCGCGGTACAGCGCTTCTACAACCTCGGCATCCGCCCCGAGTGGTGGAAGCTCGCGCCGATGGCGGCGGCCGGCTGGTCGGCACTGGCCGAGACCGTGGCCGCACGCGACCCGCAATGCCGCGGCGCCGTGATCCTGGGGCTGAACCAGCCGCTGGACGAACTGGCCGACAGCTTCCGCTTCGCGACCAACCCCATCGTCAAGGGCTTCATGGTCGGGCGCACGCTGTGGGCTTCGGCCTCGCAGCGCTGGCTCAAGGGCGGCATCGACGACGCGGCCCTGGTGGACGAGGTGGCCCGCAATTTCGAAAGGCTGGTCGATGCATGGCACGGCCGGCGGGAGGCACGCGCATGAAGACGCAACGACTCACCATGGCCCAGGCGCTGGTCAAGCACCTGGCGGCACTCAAGGTGGAGACCGATTCCGGCGAGCTGCTGCCTTACTGCGGCGGCGTGTTCACGATCTTCGGCCACGGCAACGTGGCCGGCCTGGGCGAGGCGCTTTGGGCCGAACGGGCCACGCTCAAGACCTACCGTGCGCACAACGAGCAGGGCATGGCGCATGCGGCCATCGCCTATGGCAAGGCGCTGTTTCGCCAGCGCATCATGGCGGTCACCACCTCCATCGGGCCGGGCGCCACCAACCTGCTCACCGCGGCGGCGCTGGCCCATGTCAACCGCCTGCCGGTGCTGCTGCTGCCGGGCGACACCTTCGCCTCGCGCGCGCCCGACCCGGTGCTGCAGCAGCTCGAAGACTTCGGCCAGGGCGACCTCAGCGTGAACGACGCCTTTCGCCCGGTCACCCGTTACTTCGACCGCATCATGCGGCCCGAGCAGATCCTGACCGCGCTGCCCCGTGCCGTCCAGGTCATGACCGACCCCGCCCAGTGCGGCCCGGTCTGCCTGTCACTGCC
>JAQGNA010000688.1 GCA_028292075.1 Rhodoferax sp.
GCCTGGTGCGCATCCAGGGGTTTGCCGAGATCACCGCCGGCGTCGGCATCGCGGCCTTCGGGGGCGTGGTGGTGCTGACCATGCTGGCCTCGCTCAGCTTCGACCCCAAACTCACCTGGGACGGCCCTCCCATCGACGACGCGGCCGAAGATGCCGATGCCGATACCGTCGACGATCAGGCCGATGCCAAGGCACCGGGCCTCGCAACGCTCGCCAGGCTGGGCAAGCTCCGCCGACCACCAGCCCCGCCCGCCCCCACACCCGCGCCGTCTTCCGGCCCCGTCGACCAAGGACTCCAGAACACATGACCAGCCCCGACACCAACCCGCCGAACCCGGCCGATGCGCCCACCCCCCAGGATCCGGCACCGCCGGCCAGGTCACCCGTTGATGACACAGCCACCAAGGCCGCCGTTGCCCCGCCGCTGCGGCCGCGCATCGACCGCCGGCGCAACTGGCTGCCCTCGCTGATCTGGGTGATCCCGATCGTGGCCGCGCTGGTCGGCATCACCCTCGTGGCCCGCATCCTCATGGAGCGGGGGCCGACCATCGTGCTCACCTTCAACACCGCCGAAGGCCTGGAGGCCGGCAAGACGGCCGTCAAGTACAAGGACGTGCGCATCGGCGTGGTCGAAAGCCTGCGCCTGGCCCGGGACCGTTCCCACGTCCGCGTCACCGTGCAGCTGAACAAGGACGCCGAAGCCTTCACCACCACCGACACCCGCTACTGGGTGGTGCGGCCCCGGCTCGACATGTCGGGTGTGTCGGGCCTGGGCACCCTGCTGTCCGGCGCCTACATCGGTGCCGATGCGGGCACGGGCGAGACCTATTCCGAGGAGTTCGCCGGCCTCGAGGCGCCGCCCATCGTGACCCGGGACGCCTCCGGCAAGCAGTACCTGCTGCACGCCCGCGACATCGGCTCGCTCGATGTGGGCTCGCCCATCTACTACCGCCACATCAAGGTCGGCCAGGTGTCGGCTTTCGAGCTGGACCAGGACGGCAATGGGGTCACGCTGCATGTGTTCGTCAACGCCCCCTACGACAAGTACATCGGCGCCAACACGCGCTTCTGGCATGCCAGCGGCCTTGACGTGCAGCTGAGCGCCAGCGGCCTGACGCTGCGCACGCAGTCGATCGCCACCATCCTGCTGGGCGGCATCACCTTCGGCGCGCCCGACAACGCGGCCGGCCCGGTGGCCCAGGAAAACGCCACCTTCGGGCTGTCGGACGACGAGAGCGCGGCCATGAAGCCGCCGGACGGCCCGGTGCAGAACGTGCTGTTCTACTTCAACCAGTCGCTCCGTGGGCTGTCGCCTGGGGCGGCGGTCGACTTCCGCGGCGTGGTCATCGGCGAGGTCAAGTCCATCGGCGTTGACTTCGACCGCAACACCCGTGAATTCCGCATGCCGGTGCTGGTGCAGATCTACCCCGACCGCCTGCGCCGCCGCGAGGTCAACCAGAGCAACGACTCCCGGCTGACGCAGCAGGAGGGGCTGAAGTTCCTGGTCGAGAAGGGACTGCGGGCCCAGTTGCGCACGGGCAACCTGCTGACGGGGCAGTTGTATGTCGCGCTCGACTTCTTCCCCAAGGCGCCGGCCTCGCGCGTCGACCTGCAGAAGCAACCGCTGGAGCTGCCGGTCATGCCGAACAGCCTGGACGAACTGCAGTCGCAGGTGCAGGAGATCGCCGCCAAGATCAACAAGGTGCCCTTCGAGCAGATCGCCACCGATGTCCGCACCACGCTGGCCACGCTCAACAAGACACTCACCGGCGCCGAGCAGCTGACGCGAACGCTCAACAACGACGTGTCTCCCGAAATCACCGCGGCCATGAAGGACGCCCGCAAAACCATCAACAGCGCCGAACGCACGCTGGCGCAGGACGCCCCACTGCAGCAGGACATGCGGCAAACCCTGCAGGAGCTGACCCGCACGGCGGCATCGGTCCGGGTGCTCACCGACTACCTCGAACGCCATCCTGAATCGCTGCTTCGCGGCAAACCCGAAGAAACGAAATGACCCAAGCCTCACCCCGCGCCATCGTTCCGCCAAGGCGGCGCCCTCGGCTCGCAGCCGCACTGCTCAGCCTTGCCGCCATCACGCTCGCAGGTTGCGCCAGCCAGCCCGACCGCTACTACACGCTGGCCTCACCGGGGAGTGCGATGCCGGTAGTGACCCCGGCAGGTGCGGCCAGTGGGCCCATGTTCATCGAGGTCGCGCCGGTGGCCATGGCCGAACGCCTGGCGCGGCCGCAGATGGTGGTCAGCCAGCCGGGTGGCACCAGCGCCGAGGTGAAGCTGCTCGAAAAGCACCGCTGGACTTCATCCTTTGAAAGCGAGCTTCGCGACGCACTCGCCAGCCAGATTGCGGGCCAACTGGGCGCGGTCGACGTGACCAAGGGCGGCCGCCAGCCGGGCACGCCGGCCTGGCGCATCGCGGTGCAGCTGCGGCAGTTCGACGCGGTCGAGAACACCCGCGTCGACGCCGCCTTCAGCTGGACCTTGCGCCGCGCCGACGCCGACCGCAGCACGGCATGCGCATGGTCGGGCAGCGAGCCGGTCGGCCCCGGCATCGACGCCCTGGCCCAGGGCGCACGGCGGGTGACGGCCCAGGCCTCGGCCGCCATGGCGCGGCATGTCCTGGCGCTGCAAGCCAACCCCGCCGCCGGCTGCCCGGCCGCCTGATCCACAGCTGCTGACTAGAATCGCGGGATGCATGCCACCCGCCTCATCGCCATCCGCCACGGCGAGACCGCCTGGAACGTCGACACCCGCATCCAGGGCCACCTGGACATTCCACTGAACGACGTCGGCCGCTGGCAGGCCGACCGGGCCGCCGAGGCACTGGCCGGCGAGCCCATCGCCGCGGTGTACGCGAGCGACCTCTCCCGCGCCTTTGAAACCGCCAGCGCCGTCGGGCGTGTGGCGGGCATTGCGGTGACACCCGAACCGGGCCTGCGCGAGCGCCACTTCGGCATCTTCCAGGGCCGCACCTTCGCCGAGATCGAGGCCGAATCGCCCGATCAAGCCATGCGCTGGCGCAAGCGCGACCCCGACTTCACCGCCGAGGGCGGCGAGTCGCTCAATACCTTCCGCGACCGCGTCGTTGCCACCGTCTCGCGCCTCGCCGCACGGCACCCCGACGAGCTGGTGGTGCTGGTGGCGCACGGCGGCGTGATGGACGTGCTGTACCGCGCGGCCACCGGCCAGGGCGTGCAGGCCCCGCGCACCTGGGCGCTGGGCAATGCCGCCATCAATCGCCTGCTGTGGACGCCGGAGGGGCTGACGCTGGTCGGCTGGTCGGACACCGGCCATCTGGAAAACACCGCACTGGACGAGCTGTGAGCGGCGCCCTGTCTGCCCGCGTTGGTGACGCGGTCGATGCCATCGACACCCCGGCGCTGGTCATCGACCT
>JAQGNA010000690.1 GCA_028292075.1 Rhodoferax sp.
CGTCCTGCAGCGCATACGCATGGCTGCGCAGCAAGGCAGGATTGACCTTGCCCGATTGGGCCAGCCACTCCACGGTGGTGTCGATCTCGCTCTGTGCGCCGGCGCAGTAGATCTCCGTGCGGTTGCAGGTGGAGAGGATGGCGGCCTCGGGCTGGCGGCCCAGGCGGTTGCCCACGTCGGTGCGCAGCGACTGCAGCGTGGGGGCGATCTGGTCGATGGCGAACGCGAACCGGCCGCGCAGATCGAGCGGCGCGGTGGTGTGGTTGATGCCTAATGCCCAGACTGCCATCCCCGGATTATAAAATTTGTAGGGGCCATTGGCCGCGCGATCTCATCAAAGCCTCAAAATTGAAACGATGGGCCCCATAGATTCCTTGATCCATGTCATGAACTTCCTGGCGCCGGCAGCTGCCGTGGCGCTGCTCACGGCGCTGGGCGCACGCATCTGCCTGCGCAGCGGACCTTCCGCGCCAGCGTTTCTGGTGCAGGCGGGCCTTAACTTTCTGGTGGGCGCAACCGTGTTGGTCGCCGGGCTGGTCGGCTTCGGGAGCGACGGCAAGATGGCGACCTACGCCGCCCTCGTTTTGGGCTGCGCCACGGTCCAGGCGTGGATGCTTCGCGGCGGCAAAAGGTAGACCGTCGGCCGCTGCGCGAGTTGAAAACTGCTCACTCTTCGGCAGCAGTCGTTGCCACGGCCCCGAAAACCGAAACTCCGCTTCAGCGCGCGGGAGAAAACCGGTCGACCCGGTCGGTGATGATGCCGTCGGTTTCCAGCGAAATGAGCCGTTCCGCAGCCCATTCGTCGTTCACGGTGTAGCTCAGCGTTCGCAGGCCGGCCTGCTTGACCCGGGCAACCTCGGCCGCGTCCCACAGTGCATGGTTGCAAACGATGGCCACGCATTCCAGGCGCTGAGCGGCCTCCAGCCAGCCGGCCCACAGGGTCTCGAGCAGCAGGCCACGGGGAAGGCCCGCGGCGCCAGGGGCTTGTGCCTCGCGGGCGCCTTGAAGGGCGTCGACGCTGAAAGAAGTCAACAGCGGCGGTACCGCTTGCCCCTGCCAGAGTCGGGCAGCCTCGTTGGCCACCACCACGCCGGTGCGGTGCTCGACCCCCGGCGTCGGCTTGATCTCGATGTTGAGCAGGTGGCCGTTGGCCAGGCAGTAGCGCGCGATGTTGGCGAACGAGGGCAGGGGCTCTCCGGCATGCGCACGTGAATGCCAGCTACCGGCGTCGAGTTGAGAAAGCGCTGACCAGGATTGCTCGCCACCCAGGCCGTGTCCGTTGGTGGTGCGGTCGAGGCTGCTGTCGTGCATGAGGAAGGGCACGCCGTCGGCACTCAGCTTGACGTCGCATTCGAACATGCGGTAGCCGTGGGCGGCGCCCAGACGGAAAGCCGCGAGGGTGTTTTCAGGCGCGAGCTTGCCGGCCCCGCGGTGGCCGATCCAGCGCGGGTAGGGCCAGTGCCGGGCGATGTCTTGCATGGCGGGTTCCTGTGGGTGCCTTGGTGGATCAGAGGCGCTTGCCGGTGGTGCCGTCGAACCAGTGCAGTCGGTCGACCCGCGGTGCGGCATAAATGGTGGCGCCCACTGGCGGAGGAGCCACGTGTTCGTCTGTGCGCAGAATGATCTGCTCGTCCTGGATGCGGCAGTAGATCAGCCGCTCGGCGCCCAGCATTTCCAGTGTTTCAACCTGCATGGCCCAGCCGGCGGCGGGGTCGGTGGTCAGGTCAAGGTGCTCTGGGCGAATGCCGAGCGTCGCGCCAGCCGGCCCGCCCAGGCGTTCATTCGCCGCGTGTTTCAACAGATTCATGGGTGGCGAGCCCATGAAGCTCGCAACGAAGGTGGTGGCCGGGCGGGAATACACCTCCTCGGGGGTGCCGAACTGTTCCATGTAGCCGCCGTTCATGACCATCATGCGTTGCGCGAGCGTCATGGCCTCGACCTGGTCGTGCGTGACGAACAGCGAGGTGATGCCGAGTTCGCGGTGCAGCTTCTGGATCTCGAGCCGGGTCTGCACGCGCAGCTTGGCGTCGAGGTTGGACAGTGGTTCGTCGAACAGGAACACCTGCGGCTGGCGCACGATGGCGCGGCCCATTGCCACACGCTGGCGTTGGCCGCCAGAGAGGGCGCGCGGCTTGCGGTCGAGCAGATGGCCGAGTTCGAGGATCTTCGCCGCCTTGTCGACGCGGGTCTTGATGTCGGACACCGGCACCTTGGCGATCTTCAGGCCATAGGCCATGTTGTCGAACACCGTCATGTGCGGGTAGAGCGCGTAGTTCTGGAACACCATGGCGATGTCGCGCTCGGAAGGCTCGAGGTTGTTGACGACGCGCCCGCCAATGCAAATGTCGCCCTCGCTCACCTCCTCGAGGCCGGCCACCATGCGAAGCAGCGTCGACTTGCCGCAGCCCGACGGACCCACGATCACGATGAATTCGTGGTCGGCGATCTCGGCACTCACGCCGTGCAGCACCTTCACCTCGCTCTTGCCGGAACCATAGCGCTTGATGACGTTTTTCAGGGAAATGGAAGCCATGTTCTTCTCTGTAACTGCCCCACGACGAGGCATTGTTCTTCATTCGGGGA
>JAQGNA010000010.1 GCA_028292075.1 Rhodoferax sp.
CCGCCTGACGTCGAAGTGTTTCACGTGGAACAGCTGAATGTGCCGGGGTTGGCAGCGGACCGCTGCATCGTTTGGATGCGAAACGCCGCAGTTTGAACTGAAGCGCCGGTATTCGGATGAGCGCCAATTTGGTCGCTTAAACTCGGATCCCTACTTCACCGGAAGCCACCATGTTCGGCATCGCAAATTACGGCGCTTTCGTTGCGGCCATCATTGTCTTCCTGCTGATTCCCGGGCCTGGCAACCTGGCGCTGATCACGTCCACAGGGAAGGGCGGCGTTCGAGGTGGCATGGCGGCCACCGTGGGCGTGATCCTCGGTGACCAGGTGCTGATGTGGACAGCCGTGGCTGGGCTGGCGGCGTTGCTTGCCAGTTACCCGCTGGCTTTTGCCGCAGTGCAATGGTTGGGCGCGGGCTATCTGGCGTATCTGGGCACCCGCATGCTGTTCGCCAAGCCGGGCGCTGCCCCGATCCTCAACATCAAGCCATCGCACTTTCTTCGGCAGGCGCTCACGATCACTCTTTTGAATCCCAAGGCAATCGTTTTCTACATGGCCTTCTTTCCGTTGTTTGTCGACCCGGCCCGACACCAGGGCCTTCAGACTTTTGCCGTCATGGCGCTGACCATTGCGGCATTGACTTTCGCCTATGGGCTTATCGCCGTGTTGTTGACGCATTTTCTGGCCGCCCGCATGCGCGCGAACCCAGCCATCTCCACCGGGCTGAACAAACTGGCAGGCGTCGCCCTGATTGGTTTCGGCGTGAAACTCGCACTGAGCAAATAATCCATGGCAAAAGTTTTCTGTATCGCCAACCAAAAGGGCGGCGTCGGCAAGACGACCACTACGGTGAATCTGGCAGCTGGACTGGCGAAGGTGGGACAGCGAGTGCTCATGATCGACCTCGACCCCCAGGGCAATGCCACCATGGGCTCGGGCGTCGACAAGCGCAAGCTGGCCATGTCGGTTTATGACGTCTTGCTGGAGTCCGCGTCGATTGCCGAAGCAAAAGTGCACTCGGAAACCTGCGGCTATGACGTTCTGGGCGCAAGCCGCGATCTCGCCGGTGCCGAGGTGGAATTGGTGGGCATCGAGCGCCGCGAAACGCGCCTGAAGCAGGCACTGGAGGAAGTAGGGGAGTCTTATGACTTCGTACTGATCGATTGTCCGCCCTCGTTGTCCATGCTGACCTTGAACGGCCTTTGCGCCGCCAACGGGGTGATCGTGCCAATGCAGTGCGAATACTTCGCACTCGAGGGTCTCACGGATCTGGTCAACACCATCAAGCAGGTGCATGCCAACCTCAACAAGGAACTGGTGGTCATCGGCTTGCTGCGCGTCATGTTCGACCCGCGTATCACCTTACAGCAGCAGGTTAGCGAACAGCTCAAGTCCCACTTCGGCAACAAGGTGTTCGACTCGGTCATTCCGCGCAACGTGCGCCTGGCGGAAGCGCCAAGCTACGGCCTCCCAGGGGTGGTGTTCGACGCAAGCGCCCGAGGCAGCCAGGCATACCTGCAGTTTGCCGAAGAAATGGTGCGACGCATCAAGGTAATGTGATGGCTGATTCACCCCATCCACCAGAGGCCCTTTTCGTGCCGAAGCGAGTGAAAGTATTGACCCTGCCTGGGTGGCAAAATTCCGGGCCCGGCCATTGGCAAACCCTTTGGGAAGCAGCGTACGGCGACGAGAGGGTTGAACAGCATGACTGGCTACAACCGTTGCGCGGGGACTGGATCGCCCGGCTGGAAGAGGTCGTGCTGCAGCAGTCAAGTCCGGTGGTCTTGGCGGCGCATAGCCTGGGTTGTCACTTGGTGGCCGCCTGGGCGGCCCATTCCCGGAGCACAGAGCAGGTGATTGGCGCCTTGCTGGTCGCGCCGCCCGATGTCATGCAGCCCAATTTCCCCCCACAACTTCACCGTTGGACCGCACCGGTGATGCAACGCCTTCCGTTCCGGGCCGTGGTGGTGGCGTCGCGTACCGACCCGTTTGCCAGCTTCGAAGCCAGCAGCGACATGGCGGCGCTTTGGGGCGCCGAGCTGAAGGACGTCGGGCCGGCTGGCCACGTCAACGCCGAATCAGGATGGGGCGATTGGCCCCAGGGCCGCGCCTGGCTTGCAGCATTGGCTGCGCTCCCCCCAACACCAGAAAGTTAAGCAAGATGGTCACCAAGAAACCCAAGGGGCTCGGCCGCGGACTCGAGGCTCTGCTCGGACCCAAGGTCGACGATGCCGCAGTGGCGCCTTCGCAGGCCGAACCTGGCTTGCCGACCGTACTCGCGTTGACCGAACTGGTCGCAGGGCAGTACCAGCCGCGCACACGCATGGACGAAGGTGCGCTGTATGAGCTGGCAGAAAGTATCAAGGCGCAGGGCATCATGCAGCCCATCCTAGTGCGCAGGCTGGTCACCGGCGAACATGCGGGGCGCTACGAGATCATCGCTGGCGAGCGGCGCTTCCGGGCGGCTCGCCTGGCCGGCCTGGACGAAGTGCCGGTGCTGGTGCGGGACGTGCCCGACGAGTCAGCGGCAGCCATGGCGCTGATCGAAAATATTCAGCGGGAAGACCTGAATCCGTTGGAAGAAGCGCAGGGCCTTCAGCGGTTGGTGCGTGAGTTCGGCCATACCCACGAACAGGCGGCACAGGCGGTTGGACGCTCGCGCAGCGCCGCGAGCAATCTGCTGCGCCTGTTGAACCTTGCCGACCCGGTGCAGACCATGCTGATGGCCGGCGACCTCGATATGGGCCATGCCCGCGCGCTGCTGTCGCTCGACCGCGCGACCCAGATCACCGCCGGCAATCAGATCGCGGCCAGGAAGATGTCGGTACGAGAAGCGGAGGGCCTGGTCAAGAAGCTCGGCGCCGAATTCTCGCTGACGGCGAACAAACCCAAGAAGGAAAAGTCACGAGATCTCGCGCGGGTCGAGGAAGAGCTGTCCGACCTGCTCACCGCTGATGTGGAGATCCGCATCCGCAAACGCGTGAAACGACACGGCCGCGTGGAAGAGCAGGGCGAGGTGGTGGTTCAGTTCGGCTCGCTGGACGAACTCAACGGGCTGATCGAA
>JAQGNA010000025.1 GCA_028292075.1 Rhodoferax sp.
ATAAGGAATCGTCCACATCACTTTCGAACGCTCCTCGGTGAAGAACATCCCGGTGTTGATGCCGTCGAAGCGCGCGGACTTCAGCGCTGGAATCATCGCCGGGAAGTCCATGCGAATCGTCTCGGCCTTCAGGCACAGGCGCTTGCCCAGTTCGGCGGCGAGCTCCAGGTTCATTCCCTTGAGTTCACCGCTGGCATCGACGAACTGCAGCGGCGGAAGTGTCGGGTTGGTCGACAGCATGATCTTGCCGTCGCTGACCAATTCGCTCCTGGCGATCGTCGGGGTGCAGGTCTGCCCCGAGGCCACCATGCCAGAAAGCGGGCCGGCGAGCGCCACGAGGACCAGGGTGCGCAGAAGGGTAAATTTCATGGTGATTCCTTGAGTAAAAGAGAGTGGCCTGCCACGCGGATTTCGAGGGCTTGAAACGAAAGAATAACGAGCCCGGCGCCGCCTGGGCAATTCAGTTGAGGGTGCGGACTATAGGTCGCCGATATACGTTTTGATGGTGCGTTCGGCGCACCAAAATCGACAGCTATCATCGAGTGCCCCGACGTCTTGTCGGGTTTGAATCGACCCCCATGTCCGACCCGCAATTCCGCTCCCTGATCAACCTGCGCCAGCTGGAGGTTCTGCGCGCGGTGATGCGCTGTCGCACGACCATCGGCGCGGCCGAAGAGCTGGGCATGTCGCAGCCCGCGGTGAGCAATGCCATCAAGCTGGCGGAGTCCAAGCTGGGGATCGCACTGTTCGACCGGGTAAGCAACCGGCTGGTGCCCACCGCCGATGCGCGGATTCTCATGGCCGACGCCGAACCGCTCTTCGTGGTGCACGAAGCCGTGCAGCGCAAGGCCTGGGACTTGCGCACCGGCCGTGCCGGCGTGCTGCGCATCCACGCGACGGCCGAGTTGTCGCAACACCTGGTGCCATCGGTGCTGGCGCTGTTCATGGCCGAGCATCCCGACGTGCAGGTCACGATCGAATCGGTACGCATGGACGCGCTGCTCGAGGGCGTGGAGAGCGGCAGCGCCGACGTCGGCATTGCCATGAAGCCGCCGGCCCGACCCAGCCTCACGCGCGAGGTACTTGTCGAGGCCGAGATGGTGTGCATCACGCCCCATGGCCACGCGCTGGCAGGCCTGCCGGTGCTGACGCCGTTCGACCTGCGGGGGCGCCGCATCGTTGGGCCCGGGCCGGCCAGTCCGCTGGGTGCAATGATCGCCCAGGCCTTCGAGCGCTCGTCGGACCATTACCACGCCGACATCGAAGCACGCTTCGCGAACGTGGTCAGTCCGCTGGTGGCGCGCGGCTTGGGCATCGGCTTCGTCGATGAGATGACGGCACGCTACGCGAAGGAGCCGGGCTTCGACGTGCACCGTTTCAGGCCCCGCGTCGCGATCCCGGTGTGCGGCCTGTTCATCCGCGACAAGCCGCGCCCGCGGTTGGCACAGGCCTTCATGCAGCATGCGCTGCAGTACATGCAGTCGCAGATTGGTCATCGCGACGACGACGACGTAACAGCGGCCACGTGACCTCAGGAAAAAGCGACCGCAATGGCCAAAGCCATCGGCGGGCGCTAGGGCCCATGCCGCATGCAAGGTGGCCGGTCAGGCCACAGCCAGTGCACGCACCACCGGCAGTTTCTTTTCCGTTAATGCATATCCTCTGCCATAGTGCTTTTCGAGGCGGCGTTGCACCACGTCCCACAGCGAGGTCAGAACCAGGTAGAACACGGCGGCGACGCAGTAGAGCTCCAACACCTCGAACTTCGCCTGCATCAGCACCTGGCTGCGGCGCATCAGCTCCTCCATCGAAATGACGGATGCCAGCGATGTAGCCTTCAGCAGGCCGTTCACCGAGTTGCCGAGCGGCGGAATGATGATGCGGATCACCTGCGGCAGCGTGACCAGCCGCAGCGTCGCCATCTTCGACAGGCTCAGTGCCTTGGCGGCTTCGATCTGGCCCTTGGCCACGGCCGAGAAGCCGGCACGGATCGTCTCCGACAGGTAGGCGGCTTCGTTCAGGCTCAGTGCCAGGATGGCCGAGGTGAGCACATCGAAGCGCATGCCCAACTGCGGCAGGCCGGTGTAGATGATGACGATCTGCACCAGCAGCGGCGTGCCGCGGAAGATCCAGATGTAGAACTTTGCCGGCGTCCGCAGGAGCTTGTTGGTGGACATGCTCGCAAGCGCCAGCGGCAGCGCGAGGACCAGGCCGATGAAGATCGTGGTGATCGTCAGCCCGATCGTGATTCCGACCCCACCAAGGAGGTAAGGGTTGACCAGGTAGGACAGGAAGGCGTCGACGTTGAACACGGCCCGGATTTCCTTTTTTCTGTCTCTGGGTTGCGCTTACTTCAGCACCGGGCCTGGGCCGCGGATGGCGAAGGCAGTGTCCTTCAGACGGGTCATCCTGAACTTGTCGAACAGCTTGTCGTAGGTGCCGTCGGCCTTCAGTTCGTTCAGTGCGGCGGCCGCGGCAGTGGCCGTCGTCTTGTCGCGGTAGGTCACGGTGATGTCGGTGCCGTTGATGCCACTCAGCCAGACCTTGGCGATGCCGCGCTCGACGAAGTTTGCCGCCGTCTCATCGATGTTGATGCCGGCTTCCAGCTGGCCGGCGCGCAATGCGGCCGTTGTCTCCGAAGCGGTGGCGAAGGTGCGGAAGTCGATCGACTTCAGGCCGCGGGCGACCATGTCGGCGTTGTACTCGCGCGACTTGCGTTCCTGGTAGGTACCGGTCTCGATGCCGACCACGCGGCCGGCCAGGTCGTCGAATTTGGTGATCTTCAGCGGACTCGCCGGCACCGTGTAGATGCTCATGGCCTGTTGCGCGTAGGGGACCATGAACATCAGCTTGGAACGCTCTTCGGTCCAGAACATGCCGGTGTTGATCATGTCGAAGCGCCCGGCCTGAAGGGCGGGAATCATCGGCGGCATGTCCATGCGCACGAAGACGGCCTCGAGGCACAGCTTTTTGGCGATGGCTTTGCCGAGTTCGACGTTCAGTCCTTGCAGTTCACCCTTCTCATCGACGAACTGCTGCGGCGGCAAAGTGGGATTGATCGACATCTGCAGCTTGCCGGGAGACACCAGATGCTCGGCACCGACCTTGGGCGCGCAGGTCTGAGCCAGGGCTGAAGCCGAGAACGTGGCGCCGATGAAGAGCGCAAGCGCTATTTTCGAGAGTTGCATGATGGGCTTTCCTGAAAAGAAGATGGGGTGAAGCGGAAGAAAAACAGAACAGTTAAAACCTCAGGACGTCGCGTCGCTCCGGCATGCCAGCAGTGCGCTGTGCTGTGCCTCGATGACGCTTTCGTCGCGTTGATTCACAAGCCGCAGCGTCTCGGTCACGATGCCGCGGCCGGGACGCGATGACGCACGCTTCTCGGTGAATTCGAAACGCACGCGGACCACGTCACCTGCGATCACCGGTCGCAAGAATCGCACCCGGTCCCAGCCAAGCGAAGCGATCGAACTGTTCTGATAGAGCTTGAGTTCGGTCTTCAGGCCTTCCATCAGCGCGAGGCCGTACAAGCCGTGCGCAATGACGCCGCCGAAGCCCCGCGAGCCGGCGTAGTCCGCATCGGTGTGTAGCGGATGGTGGTCGCGTGTCAGGTCGCAGAAGCTGGCGATGTCGGCCACCGTGATGGCATGCGTTGCGCTCGTGAAGGAGGCGCCGACGACCACGTCGTCGAAGTAGATGTCGTTGGTCTCGCCCATGTCACTGCTGTCACTGCTGTCACTGATGTCACTGATGTCACTGATGTCACTCATGTCATTCATGCCGGGGTACCTCGATGTGGCGCGGGGCCAGGGCCATGAAGGCGTCGCGCATGCCCATCGGTCCAAGCCGGAAGATGCGCGCGTCCATGGTCTTCAAGTTGTCGCTGATGTGGATCGGAAAGCCGATCTGTTCGAGCACGTCTTCCTGTAAGCGCACGCCCGGTGCGATCTCGGTCAGCACGATGCCGTCGGCCTCCATCTCGAGCACCGCGCGGTCGGTGACGAAGGTGACGCGCTGGCCACGTTCACGTGCCAAGCGGCCGGAGAAACTGATCTGGTCCACCTCGGAAACGAACTTCCTGAACTTGCCGTCGCGGCGGATGTCGAGTCCGCCATCGGCCACCCGGATGTCGAACTCGCCGCCGGTGAGCGAGCCGCTGAACACCAGGCGCCGGGTGTTCTGCGTGATGTTGATGAAGCCGCCGGCGCCATCGTAGCGATTGCCGAAGCGGGTGACGTTGACGTTGCCGTGCCGATCGACCTGCGCGAAGGACAGGAAGGCGCAGGAGAGGCCGCCCCCGTCGTAAAAGTCAAACTGGTACGACTGGTCGAGGATGACCCGCGGATTGACCGAGGTGCCGAATTCGCGTGCATGGCCGGGCACGCCGCCGACCACGCCGGACTCCACGGTGAGCGTGATCATTTCGTCGATGCCTTCCTCGGCGGCGACGTTCGGGATCATGGCCGAGATGCCCACGCCAAGGTTCACCACGTCACGTGGGCGCAGTTCGAACGCCGCGCGGCGTGCTACTACGCGCCGTGCGTCCAGGCGGTCGGGCGGGATGCTCGAACTCGGCACCATGGTCTCGCCGCAACGCGCTGGGTCGAACTGCGTTGCATAGGTCTGCATCTGGTTGGGCTGCACCACGAAGTGGTCGATCAGAAATCCGGGTATTTTCACCATGTGCGGGTGCACCGTGCCGCGCTTGACAATGCGTTTGACCTGGCAGATGACCGTGCCGCCGGCGTTGTGCACGGCCTGCGCCATCGACAGGTCTTCCCGCGCCGTGGCTTCGTGCTCCATGCTGACGTAGCCGTCTTCGTCGGCCGAAGTGCCGCGGATCAGCGCCACAGAGGGCACGCCAGGCGCGTGGTAGAAAAGGTAGTCCTTGCCGCCGATGCGCACGAGTTCGACCAGCTCCTCGGTGGTGCGCGCGTTCATGCGGCCGCCGTCCTGACGTGGGTCCATGTAGGTCTCCAGGCCAACATGTGTCAGCACGCCGGGCTGTCGGCCGGCCATCGCGCGGCACAGGTGTGTCATCACGCCTTGCGGAAAGTTGTACGCTTCCAGTTCCTCCTCGAGCACCAGTTTCATGAAGGGCAGCTGCATGCCGAAGTTACCGCCGATCACGCGCCGCACCAGCCCCTTGCGCGCGAAGTGGCACAGCCCCTTCTCGGTGAGGGCGCCCACTCCGGTGATGTGGAAAAGAGTGATGTCGTGCGGGCCGTTGCCGGCCAGGAAGCGCCTCTCGATGGCCTCGAACACCGCCTCGGGAACGCCCGAGCCGCCATTGCCGCCAGCCAGCACCATGTCGCCGTCCTTCAGCAAGGCGGCGGCTTCGTCAGGGGAGATGCAGTGGATCATGGGTCGTCTCTTTCTCAGGCGAGTTCTTTTTCGACCTGCTTCGAGATGATCAGGCGCTGGATCTGGTTGGTGCCTTCGTAGATCTGCGCCAGGCGTACATCGCGGAAGATGCGTTCGATGCGGTAGTCGCGCGAGTAGCCGTTGCCGCCGTGCACCTGCAACGCGTTCGAGACGTGTTTCATGGCCATGTCGGTGGTGAAGAGCTTGGCCTGCGCCGCTTCCTTTGCATAGGGCATGCCGGCGTCGAACACCCGCGATGCGTGGTGGATGAGCAGACGGGCGGCGGCGATGTCGGTCGACATGTCGGCCACCATGAATTGAATGGCCTGGAAGTTCATGATCGGCTCGCCGAACTGCTTGCGCGTAGTGGCGTAGGCCACGGCATCTTCCATCGCCGCCTGTGCCATGCCCAGCGCCATCGACGACATCAGCAGGCGGCTGAAGTTGAAGTTGCCCATCGCCGTCTTGAAGGCCTGGTTCTCGGCGCCGATCATCGCCGTCTCGGGCACGTGCACGTCCTCCAGCACAATCTGGCAGTCCTCCAGGCCGTGCATGCCCAGCAATTCCTCGTTCTTGCCGCGGTGCACGCCTGGCGAGGATGCGTCGACCAGGAAGCAGCTCATTGAGCGGTGGCCGGCTTCCTTGCCGGTACGCGCGAAGACCATGATGCGGTCGGCTACGCCGCCCAGTGTGACCCAGGCCTTGGTGCCGCTGAGCACCCAGCCGGTTTCGGTCGCGCGCGCCGTGGTCTTGATGCTGGCGGCATCGGAGCCGAAGTCGGGCTCGGTCATGGCGGTGGCGAACACGATCGATCCGTTCAGGATGCCGGGAATCAACGCCTTATGCGATGCGTTGCCGTGGTGGTGCAGGAACAGCGCCGCCTCCACCGGAATCGCAAAGGCGTTGCCGATGGCGGCCGAGCAGCGCGCCAGCTCTTCCATCACGAGGCAGAGGCTGACTGTGTCTAGGCCGGAGCCGCCCGCCGATTCGGCCAGGCTGACACCGAACAGGCCGAGCTCGGCCATGCCGAGATAGAGCTTGCGGTCGAACCGGTCTTCGCGGTCGATCGCGGCCGCTCGCGGCAGGATTTGCTTTTCGGCGAAGCGGCGTGCGGTGTCACGCACGGAGATCTGGTCTTCGGTATAGAACTGGGTCATGTTGTGAGCGGTGTGGTGATCGGTGCGTCAGGGACCTCGTCGCTGGCGAGATGGCCTTCATGCGCGACCTCTTCGCGTTCCCGGTCGATGAAATAAATGGCGACGTTATGGGCGGGGGTGTCGAAACAGGCCGACAGCGCCGGTGTCATGGCCTCGGCAACGGCGCGGCGCTGCTCAGTGCTACGGCGGTAGGCGTGCAACTTCACGAACACGCGAGCGCCTGCGGGCGGAAGGCCGAACTCGCCGGCATGGGCATAGTCTTCGGCGCCGACGTGCATGAAATAGACCGTCACGGTCGAGGGTGCGACGCCGAAGCTGCGCACGATGGCATCGGTGACGACCCCGGTCAGTTTGCGCTTTTCAATGGCGGCGGCACGCGGCGCCAGGACTTCGACATAAGGCATCTGAATCTTCAGGAAGTGGGCAGGGCCCGGCACGAAGCGCGCTCGACGAGCCGCGAGCCGATGCGGTATTCGCGGCCGCTGTTGGCGACGCCGCCGAGGCGGGACATGAGGCGATCGACCGCGAGGTTGGCCATGTCGGCCGCGCCGCTGTCGACCACGCTGATCGCGGGCCGCTGCCATTCGAACCAGGGTGAGTCTTCGTAGAACAGCAGCGACAGGTCCGACGGAATCGACAGGCCCCGTTCGGACACCACGCGCAGCACACCGACCGATGATTCGTGGTTCGCCACGAAGATCGCGGTAGGTGGCCTGGCAAGCGAAAGCAGGGCGCCGGCGCCGGCCACGCCGGTTTCAGGCAGGTAGCGGCCGCGATGGATGAGCGCGGGGTCGACACGCAGGCCCGCTTCCTGCATGGCTCGGGTGTAGCCCGCCAGACGTTCCTTGCCCGACGTGGTGTCCGAAGGCCCGACGATCAGGCCGATGTGCCGGTGGCCGAGCGCGAGCAAGTGCTGAGTGCCGGTGTAGGCGCCTTCCATGTCGGCCGCCAGGATCGACTCGAGCGAGGCGCCGGCCACGCGACGCACCGCGCAGATGACCGGGATGTCGGCGTGTTCCATGGCCATCAGCTGCGCGCTGTTGCTGCCGGTGGGCACGGCGATCAGGCCATCGACGCTGTGGTCGACGAGGGTCTTGAGGATTTCGCGTTCTTGCTCGGCATCGTCTTTGCTGATGCTGAGGATGACCTGGTAGCCAAGCGCCTGCATGCGTGCCTGCACCACCGAGGCGAGCACGCGAAACGAGGCGTTTTCGAGGTTGTGCACGGTCAGGCCGATGAGGCGCGACTTGCGCGTCTTCAGTGCGCGGGCCACCGTATTGGTGCGGTAGCCGATGGCTGCGGCAATCTGGACCACGTGTTTTTGCGTGGCATGGTTGATCAGGCTAGAGCCCGCCAGGGCACGGGAGGCCGTGGCAGTGGATACATCGGCGGCACGCGCCACGTCGCGCAGTGTGACCGTCACGGTTGGGCCTTTGTTTTGAAGTGTATTGCAATCGATTGCATTACGAAAATGTAGCGGGTCTCCCAGCTAAAAGTCAATACTCGGTGGAAAATGATCGACGAACATGCGCGTCTATTGCAATCGATTGCAATGGTGTTGCATACTTGCGGCGTGTATCTGA
>JAQGNA010000030.1 GCA_028292075.1 Rhodoferax sp.
GGGGGCTGGTGATGGTGTATTCGGCGTCCATCGCCATGCCCGACAACCCGAGCTTCGCCAACTATGGCCACAACTTCTTTCTGATCCGCCACGCCGAGTACCTGGGAGTCGCGTACGTCGCCGCGCTGATCACGTTCCAGGTGCCGATGCGCACCTGGGAGCGCTGGGCGCCCTGGCTCTTCGTGTTTTCGCTGCTGCTGCTGGTGCTGGTGCTGGTGCCCGGCGTGGGACGCGTGGTGTACGGCGCCCGCCGCTGGCTGCCGCTCGGCATCATGAACTTCCAGCCGTCGGAGATGGCCAAGTTTGCCGTGGTGCTGTATGCGTCCGACTACATGGTCCGCAAGATGGACGTGAAGGAAAAATTCTGGCGGGCCGTGTTGCCGATGGGTGTGGCGGTGGGCGTGATCGGCATTTTGCTGCTGGCCGAGCCCGACATGGGCGCTTTCATGGTGATCGCCGTGATCGCCATGGGCATCCTGTTCCTGGGCGGCGTCAACGCCCGCATGTTCTTCCTGATCGCCACGATCCTGGTGGGCGCCTTCTGCCTGATGATCGCATTCAACGACTACCGCCGCGCGCGGATCTTCGCCTACCTCGATCCCTGGAGCGACACCAACGCGCTGGGCAAGGGCTATCAGCTGACGCATTCGCTCATTGCCATCGGCAGGGGCGAGATCTTCGGTGTGGGCCTGGGCGGCAGCATCGAAAAACTCAGCTGGCTGCCGGAGGCCCACACCGACTTCCTGCTCGCCGTGATCGGCGAGGAGTTCGGCCTGGTCGGCATGGTGGTCGTCATCGGCCTGTTCTTCTGGCTCATCCGCCGCGTCATGCACATCGGCCGCCAGGCCATCGCACTCGACCGCCTGTTCGCCGGTCTGGTGGCGCAGGGCGTCGGCATCTGGATGGGCTTTCAGACCTTCATCAACATGGGCGTGAACCTCGGCGCGCTGCCGACCAAAGGCCTGACGCTGCCGCTGATGAGTTTTGGTGGATCGGCGATTTTGTGGAATTTGATCGCGCTGGCAGTTGTTCTGAGAATCGATTTCGAGAACAGACAACTCATGCATGGGGTGCGCGCATGAACGCGTACGCTCTTTCCGCCGCCCCTCACCCCAACCCTCTCCCCAGCGGGGCGAGGGGGCAAGGCAGGCACGCGAGCGCTGGTTCCTTCTTCCTCCCTCTCCTTCCGGGAGCGGGCTGGGGTGAGGGCATGCGTCGGTACACCGCTGCGCTCGGTTCGAGCCGGAGGATGCCATGACCCGCTGCGCCCTCGTCATGGCCGGCGGCACCGGCGGCCACATTTTCCCCGGGCTCGCAGTGGCCGAAGCCCTGCGCGAGCGCGGCTGGCGGGTGCATTGGCTGGGCGTGCCCGGCAGCATGGAAAGCCAGCTCGTGCCACCGCGCGGGTTCGCCTTCGAGCCCATTGAATTTTCCGGCGTTCGCGGCAAGAGCCCGATGACGCTGGCGCTTCTGCCGCTACGACTCCTGCGCGCCTTCTGGCAAAGCGTCAAGGTCATGCGCCGGGTCAAGCCCGACGTGGTGCTGAGCATGGGCGGCTACATCGCCTTTCCTGGCGGGATGATGGGCGTGCTGCTCGGCAAGGCCCTGGTGCTGCACGAACAGAACTCCGTGCCGGGCCTGGTCAACAAGGTGCTGGCCGGCGTGGCCGACCGTGTCTTCACCGCCTTTCCAGGCGTGCTGCCCAAATCGACCTGGGTTGGCAATCCGCTGCGCACGCCGTTCCTGGTGCAGGCCGAGCCGACCGAGCGCTTCGCCGGCCGCAGCGGTCCCCTCAAGCTGCTGGTGGTCGGTGGCAGCCTGGGCGCCCGTGCCCTGAACGAGATCGTGCCCAAGGCACTGGCACTGATTCCCGAAGACCGCCGGCCCACCGTCGTCCACCAGAGCGGCGCGAAGCAGCTCGATGCGTTGCGGGCCGGGTATGCCACCGCCGGCGTCCAGGCGGAGCTGACCGCCTTCATCGACGACACCGCCACGGCCTATGCCGACGCCGACCTGGTGGTCTGCCGCGCCGGCGCCAGCACCGTGACCGAGCTGGCCGCCGTGGGGGCGGCGGCGCTGTTCGTGCCATTCCCGTCAGCGGTCGATGACCACCAGACCACCAACGCGAAGTTCCTCGTCGGACAAGGCGGCGGCTGGCTGGTCCCGCAAAAGGAGCTGACCCCCGTGGTACTGGCGGCCTTACTCAACAAGATGGAACGCGCCACGCTGCTGCAGTGCGCACTGAAAGCCAAGAAGATGCAAAAAATCGGTGCCACTGAGGCCGTGGTCGCAGCCTGCGAGGAGCTATCCCAATGAAGCACGCCGTCAGGCATCTGCATTTCGTCGGCATCGGCGGCTCCGGCATGTCCGCGATCGCCGAGGTGATCCACAAGCTGGGCTACACCGTGTCGGGCAGCGACCAGAGCGACAGCCCCACGCTGCGGCGCCTGTGCGACCTGGGCATCCATACCTTCATCGGGCACGACCCGGCGAATGTGGATGGCGCGGACGCCATCGTCACCTCCACCGCCGTGAAGGCCGACAACCCCGAAGTACTGGCCGCGCGCGAGAAGCGCGTTCCCATCGTGCCGCGCGCGCTGATGCTGGCGGAACTGATGCGGCTGAAGCAGGGCATCGCCATTGCCGGCACGCACGGCAAGACTACCACCACCAGCCTGGTCGCGAGCGTGCTGGTCGAGGCGGGCCTCGATCCCACCTTTGTCATCGGTGGAAGACTCAACAGCGCCGGCGCCAACGCGCGGCTGGGCAGCGGCGACTACATCGTCGTCGAGGCGGACGAGTCCGACGCTTCCTTCCTGCACCTTTTGCCGGTGATGGCGGTGGTGACCAACATCGACGCCGACCACATGGAGACCTACGGCCATGATTTCGGCAACCTGAAGAAGGCCTTCGTCGACTTCCTGCACCGCATGCCGTTCTACGGCACGGCCATTCTCTGCACCGACGACGCCGCCATCCGCGAGATCGTGCCCCAGGTGACCTGCCCGGTGACGAGCTACGGCTTCGACGAGGGTGCGCAGGTCCGCGCCATCGACGTGCGCGCCGTGGGCGGCCAGATGCATTTCACCGTGCAGCGGCGCAACGGCGTGACGCTGCCCGACCTGCCGGTGGTGCTGAACCTGCCCGGCCGCCACAACGTGTTGAACGCGCTGTCGGCCATTGCCGTGGCGGTGGAGCTGAACGTACCCGACGCCGCGGTGCAACAGGCGCTCGCCACCTTCGAGGGCGTGGGCCGGCGTTTTCAGCGCTATGGCGACTGGCTCGCCAAGGACGGCGGCACGATCACCGTGGTCGACGACTACGGTCATCACCCGGTGGAAATGGCCGCCACGCTGGCCGCCGCTCGTGGGGCATTCCCGGGCCGGCGCCTGGTGCTGGCTTTTCAGCCGCACCGCTACAGCCGCACCCGCGACTGCTTCGAGGATTTCGTCAAGGTGATCGGTGAGGCCGACGTGGTGCTGCTGTCCGAAATCTACGCCGCCGGCGAAGCGCCCATCGTGGCCGCCGACGGCCGTGCGCTGGCCCGGGCCTTGCGTGTGGCCGGCCGGGTCGAACCCGTTTTCGTCGACGACATTGCCGCCATGCCGCAGAGCATTCTCGATACCGCGCAGGGCGGCGACGTGGTGCTTTGCATGGGCGCGGGCTCCATCGGCGCGGTGCCGGGCAAGCTGGTTGAAATGTTGTCTCTTCAGGAGCGTGCCATGCAACTGGCGCGGACGGTATGAACAGCAGCCAGCAAACGGGCGACGCCGGACTGGCCCATGGCGCGACCGCGCCGGCGGGCCATGTTGCGGCGGAACCATTGGCAAGCGCCGAGGCCGCGTCCATGGGCAAGGTGGCCGTGCTGATGGGCGGTGCTTCCGCCGAGCGCGAGGTCTCGCTGATGTCGGGCACGGGCGTGCTGGCCGCGCTGCGCAGCCAGGGCGTGGACGCGCATGCCTTCGACCCCAGCGAGCGGGACCTGGTCGAGCTGAAGCGCGACGGCTTCGCACGCTGCTTCATCGCGCTGCACGGCCGCTTCGGCGAAGACGGCACGGTGCAGGGCGCGCTGGAGCTTCTGGGCATTCCGTACACCGGCTCAGGCGTGATGGCGTCCAGCATCGCCATCGACAAGATCATGACCAAGCGGGTGTGGATCGCCGAAGGCGTGCCCACCCCGAAGTACAAGCTGCTGACGCAGGGCCAGTTCGACCGCCAGGCGGTGTTGGACGTGCCCGGCGAACTCGGCCTGCCGGTGATCGTGAAGCCGGCACGCGAGGGCTCGTCCATCGGCGTCAACAAGGTTGAAGGGCAGTCGGGCATGGTGGAGGCGGTGGACGCGGTGCTGCGGCTCGACGCCGATGTGCTGTGCGAGGCCTTCGTCGAAGGTGACGAGGTGACCTGCCCCGTGCTCGGCACCGGGCCGACCGCGCAGGCGCTGCCGGTGATCCGCATCGTGGCGCCCGAAGGCAACTACGACTATCAGAATAAATACTTCACCGACACCACGCAGTACCTCGTGCCCTGCGGCTTGCCCGAGGGTGAGGAAGAAGCGATTCAGGCCCTGGTGCTGAAGGCCTATCGCGTGCTGGGCTGCCGCGGCTGGGGCCGCATCGACGTGATGATCGACCGCAAGACGCGGAAGCCCTATCTGCTCGAGATCAACACCTCGCCCGGCATGACCAGCCATTCGCTGGTGCCGATGTCGGCCCGCGCCGCCGGCCTGTCGTACGAGGCGCTGTGCCTGCGCCTGTTGCAGGCCGCGGCACTCGACAACCGCCCGGGAGCCGCACAGCCATGAAGCGCCAGCTGGCCATGCCGATGGACGTCAAGCTCATGAACGCGACCGCTTCGGTCCTGTTCCTGGGCTTCGTCGTCCTGATGCTGGCCAGTGGTGTCTGGTGGGCGCTGCGCCAGCCCATGTTCGCCATCTCGCAGATCACGGTGCAGGGCGAGGTCAGCCACAACAACGCCCTGACGCTGCGCGCGAACATCGCGAACAAGGTGCGCGGCAACTTCTTCACGATTGACCTGGCTTCGGCCAAGAGCGCCTTCGAGACCGTGCCCTGGGTGCGCCGGGCCGTGGTGCGGCGCGAGTTCCCCAACCACCTGCGCGTCATCCTTCAGGAGCACCAGGCCGCGGCGTATTGGGGCCCCGAAGGCGAATCGCGCCTGGTCAACGCCTTCGGCGAGATCTTCGAGGCCAATGTGGACGAGGTCGAGCGCGAAGACCTGCCCAGGCTGACCGGCCCGGCGGAAGAGTCGGGCCAGGTGCTCGGCATGTACCGGGTGCTGGCGCCGCTGTTCCAGCCGCTCGACGTGTCCCTCGACGAGGTCGACCTGAGCAACCGTGGCGGCTGGCGTCTGGCCACCGACAACGGCGCCATCATCGAACTCGGACGCGGCAGCACCGACGAGATCGTGCAGCGGGCCCAGCGTTTCATCGCCACCGTGACCCAGGTGGCCGGACAGTATGGACGCACGGTCGACGCGGTAGAGCGCGCCGACCTGCGTTACGGCGAGGGCTATGCCCTGCGCATGCGCGGGGTGGCCACGGTGACGTCGCCATTGCCACCCGGCAAGAAGAAATAAGCAAGCAAGCAGAGCGAATACGGATTACGGAATACAGGACCCACTCATGGCAAAAGAATACAAGGATCTGGTTGTCGGTGTCGACATCGGCACCGCCAAGGTGATGGTGGTCGTGGCCGAGGTCATGTCGGGCGGCGACCTGAAACTGGCCGGCTTCGGCGTGGCGCCGAGCAACGGCCTCAAGCGCGGCGTGGTGGTCAACATCGACGCCACGGTGCAGAGCATCCAGCTTGCGTTGAAGGAGGCCGAGCTGATGGCCGACTGCAAGATCTCGCATGTCTACACCGGCATCACCGGCAGCCACATCCGCGGCATCAACTCGAGCGGCATGGTGGCGGTGAAAGACCGCGAGGTCACCGCCGCCGATGTGGCCCGGGTTGTGGAGACGGCCAAGGCCATCAACATCAGCACCGACCAGCGCCTGCTGCTGGTGGAGCCGCAAGAGTTCGTGATCGACGGCCAGGACGTGAAGGAGCCCATCGGCATGAGCGGCATCCGGCTCGAGGCCAAGGTGCACATCGTGACCGGCGCCCAGAGCGCGGCGGAGAACATCATCAAGTGCGTGCGCCGCTGCGGCCTCGACGTGGACCAGCTGATGCTGAACCCGCTGGCCTCGAGTCTTTCGGTGTTGACCGAGGACGAGCGCGAGCTCGGCGTGGCGCTGGTGGACATCGGCGCCGGCACGACCGACGTGGCGATCTTCACCAACGGCGCGATCCGCCACACCGCGGTGATTCCGATTGCCGGCGACCTGATCACCAGCGACATCGCCATGGCACTGCGCACGCCCACCAAGGACGCCGAGGACATCAAGGTCGAGAGCGGTTATGCCAAGCAGCTGCTGGCCGACCCCGACGCCCAGGTCGAGGTGCCAGGCCTGGGCGACCGTGGCCCGCGCATGATCAGCAAGCAGGCGCTCGCGGGCGTGATCGAGCCGCGGGTCGAGGAAATCTTTTCGCTCGTGCAGCAGGTGATCCGCGA
>JAQGNA010000063.1 GCA_028292075.1 Rhodoferax sp.
TTCGCGCGGCTCGTAACCGAGCGTGGGGTCGCGCCCCATGTCGTGTTCCAGCTCGGGTTCGCGGGCGCGCAGGCGCAGGCTGGGCATGCTCTTCTCTCCTTGAATTCCGTCACCGTTCTGGCGTTCGTGGCAAACCTGTTTTTCCCGTTCGTGCAGAGCCTGTGGAAGCGTTTCGGCAGGCTCGGCGCGGTTCTTCCGCAAGCTCAGGACGAACGGCGCTCCACGGCATCATCGCGGCGTGGCGGCCGCGCCGTCGTCAACTCATCACGTTACCACCGTCCACGTTGAGTGTCTGCGCGGTGATGTACCCCGCCTCGGCGCTGGCCAGGAACACCGCCGCGCGGGCCACGTCTTCCGGGGCGCCCATGCGGCCCAGCGGCACCGCCAGGCCCACGGCTTTTTTCTTTTCACCGATCTGCAGACCTTCCGCCTTGGCGAACTGCGCGTCGACGTCCTTCCACATCGGCGTGTCGATCACGCCGGGCGAGATGCCGTTGACGCGGATGCCATGGGGCGCCATGGCCAGCGCGGCCGACTGCGTGTAGCTGATCACCGCGGCCTTGCTGGCGCAGTAGTGCGCGACCAGCGCCTCGCCCCGGCGGCCGGCCTGGGACGCGAGGTTGGTGACGCTGCCCTTGCAGCCATCGGCAACCATCTGCTTCAACACCGCCTGCATCACGAAGAACATGCCCTTGACGTTGACGTCGAAGATGACGTCGTACTGCTTCTCGGTGATCCAGAGGATCGGGCCAAGGCTGAACACCGCGGCGTTGTTCAGGAGCGTGGTGATGGTGCCGAAGCGCGCACGGGCCGCGGCCACCATGGCGTCGATGCTGTCCTGGCGGGTCACGTCGGCGCTCAGGTACAGCAGTTGTTCAGGGTACTGCGCTTGCAGGGCCTGCAGGCCGGGCGACGGATCGGCGGCCAGGTCGACGGCGGTGCAGCGCGCACCCTCGGCGAGGAACGCCGTGACGGTGGCCAGGCCGATGCCACCGGCGGTGCCGGTCAGCAGGGCATGTTGTCCGGAAAGGCGCAGGGTGCTCATGCGGCTTGCCCGGTGAAGGCAGCCACGCGCTGTTGCGCGGCCCGTAACGCGGACACGAGCCGTGGATCGCCCGCCAGCTCGGCCCAGAACGTCACGTTGGCCGCCAACGCCACCACCGGGTCGGGCGCTTCGCAGATGGCATGGCCTACCGCCGGGTCCATCGCCTGGTCCTGGTAGACGTAGGCCAGCTCGCCGCGGTGCCAGCGCTGCAGGAACGCCAGGAACAGGGCCGGCAGCATGGCGACCGCGTCGATGCTGGCGCCACGGGCCAGGCATTCGCGCACCGTGGGCGCGATGAAACCGGGCAGCTTAGAGAAGCCGTCGGCGGCGACGCGCTGGTTGGTGTCCTGGATGGCCGGGTTGCCGAAGCGGTCGAGCACCGTGTCGCGGTACGCCGCCAGGTCCAGCGGACTCGGGCGTGCCGGCGTGTCGAGGCAGGGAATGACGTCGTTGGTGGCGTAGTCGAAGGCGATCTGCCGAATGTCGGCGTCGTGCGTGCCTTCGTGGATGTACTGGTAGCCGCGCAGCGAGCCGGCCCAGGCGATGCAGCTGTGGGTGGCGTTCAACAGGCGAATCTTGGCCTCTTCGAAGGCGGCGACCGACTTCACCATCTGCACGCCCACCGTTTCCAGCGCGGGGCGGCCATTGCAGAAATCGTCTTCGATCACCCACTGGATGAACGACTCGCCCATGATCGGCGCGGCATCGTCCCAACCCGTGGCAGCCTTCACGCGTGCCCGCAATTCCGGCGCCGGACGCGGCGTGATGCGGTCGACCATGGCGTTCGGGCAGGTGGTGTGGAGCCGCACCCAGTCGAGCAGCGCCTCGTCCCCCGCGAGTTCGATGAACGAGAGCAGGCCACCGCGCACGCGCTGGCCGTTGTGGCGCAGGTTGTCGCAGTTGAGCAGCGTGACCGGCCCGCCGCCCTGGCGCATGCGGGCGCGCAGGATGGCGGTCAGCGCCGCGTAGATGGAGCTTCCGGGTTCGCCGCGGCGGGCCCGGGCCAGGTCGGCCGCGAGGTCCGTGATCGACAGGTCGAGCCGATCATGGGCGTCGAGGTAGTAGCCGGCCTCGGTGACGGTGAACGAGATGATGCGGGTCCGCGGGTCGGCCCCCACCTCGATCAGGCCCGACAGGTCGTCGGCGTAGGGAATGATCTTCTGGATCGATTCGATGCGCTCGTAGCTGCGCTCGTTCTGTGGGGTGACGGTTTCGAGCGTGTAGGCGCCGCCCTGGGCCGCAAGCGCAGCCATGGTCTCGGGCATGTCGGGCCGGGTGTTGCCACCGGCGAGCGACCAGCGCCGGTCTTCGGCACGGCCGGTCTGGCGCAGGTGGTGCATGTAGACCGCCTGGTGGGCGCGGTGGAACGAACCCACGCCCAGGTGCAGCATGACGAAGTCTTCGCTGGATGACTTGGAGTCGGCCATGGTTCAGCTGCCTTTCAAGCCAGGGCGACCATGCGCCCGGCGCTGTCGAAACAATGCAGGGTGTCGAGATCGAAAGACAACGAGACCTGGTCGCCGACGCGCAGGTTGGTTCGCTCTGCCTGGCGCGAGATCATGGGCGTGCCCATCACATCGACGTGAATCAGCGTGTCGGCACCGAGCGCTTCGATCAGCTCGATCTTGCCTGGCACGCCGGCGCTGCCCACCGGCAGCACACGCACGCCTTCGGGCCGCACGCCGATCAGGCCGTCGGTGGGCACGCGGCGCGTGGTGTCGCCGCCCAGGGCGCCGAACTGCGACAGCTGCGCCGCCTTGACGATGTTCATCGACGGCATGCCGATGAACTGCGCCACGAACTGGTTGGCCGGCTTGTCGTACAGCGACAGCGGCGCTCCCACCTGCTCCACCGTGCCGTCGCGCAGCACCACCACGCGGTCGGCCAGCGTCATGGCCTCGACCTGGTCGTGCGTCACGTAGATGGTGGTCACGCCCAGCGCGCGGTGCAGCTTGTGGATCTCGACCCGCGTCTGGCCGCGCAGTGCCGCATCGAGGTTGGACAACGGCTCGTCGAACAAAAAGATCTTTGGCGCCCGCACGATCGCACGGCCGATGGCCACGCGCTGGCGTTGGCCGCCCGACAGTTCCTTGGGCGTGCGCTTGAGGTAGGCCGTGAGGTTGAGCTTGTCGGCCGCGTCTTCCACCTTGCGCTTGATCTCGTCCGGCGACACCTTGGCCAGCTTCAGGGCGAACGACATGTTGTCGTAGACGGTCATGTGCGGATAGAGCGCATAGCTCTGGAACACCATGGCCAGTTCACGCTGCGACGACGGCAGGTGCGTGATGTCGCGGCCGTCGACATGCAGCGAGCCGCCGTCGATGGACTCGAGCCCGGCGATCATGCGCAGCAGGGTCGACTTGCCGCAGCCCGACGGACCGACGAAGACGATGAACTCGTTCTTTTCGATGTCGAGGTTGACACCCTTGATGACCTTGTGCTCGCCGAACACTTTTTCGACGCCGCGGAGTTGGAGGAATGACATGTTGAATTCCTAGATTTATTTGACGGCGCCGAAGGTCAAGCCCTGGACGAGTTGTTTTTGACTGAACCAGCCGAACACGATGATCGGCGCGATGGCCATTAGCGAAGCGGCCGAGAGCTTGGCCCAGAAGAGGCCTTCGGGGCTGGAGTAGGAAGCGATGAGCGAAGCCAGCGTGCCGGCATTGGCCGACGTGAGGTTCAGCGCCCAGAAGGCTTCGTTCCACGACAGCACCAGGCACAGCAGGCCGGTGGAGGCGATGCCGCCCATGGTCAGCGGCAGGATCACCCAGCGGAACTCTTCCCACACGGTGGCGCCGTCGAGCCGCACGGCCTCGAGGATGTCCTTCGGCACTTCCTTGAAGGCGCTGTAGAGCATCCACACCATGATGGGCAGGCTGGACAGCGTGAACACGATGACCAGCGCGGTGACCGAGTCGAGCAGGCGGGTGGCCTGCGCCATCACGTACACCGGCACCAGCGCACCGACGGCCGGCATCATCTTGGTCGACAGCATCCACATCAGGATGTCGCGCGTCTTCTTGGTGGGGAAGAAGGCCATCGAATACGCCGCGGGAATGGCGATCAGCAGGCCCAGAATGGTGGAACCGATGCTCGTGATCACCGAGTTCTTGGCGAACAGCAGGTAGTTGCTGCGCTCCTGCACTTCGACAAAGCTGGCCAGCGTCGGGCTGAAGAACAGCTGGCCGGCAATGGCCTGCGCTTCGGTCTTGAAGGCGGTGATGCCCAGCCAGAACAGCGGGAAGAACAGCAACAGCGCAACGCCCCAGGCGCTCAGCGTGCGCACGATCGGGAAAGGTCTCTTTTTCAACATGGTGTGCTCCGTTCAGTCGAGGTTCTTGCCAACCAGGCGGATCAGGAACACGGCCGCGATGTTGGCCAGCACCACCGCGAACAGCGCACCGGCCGAGGCCACGCCGACGTCAAAGTTCATCAGCGCCTGCTTGAAGATCAGGAACGCCAGATTGGTGCTTTCATTGCCCGGGCCACCACCCGTGGTGGTGAAGATTTCGGCAAACACGCTCAGCAGGAAGATCATCTCGATCATCACGACGACGGCGATCGAACGGCCCATGTGCGGCAGCACCAGGTACCAGAACTTGTCGAAGCGGGTGGCGCCGTCCATGCCGGCAGCGTCCATCTGCTCCCGGTCGAGCGACTGCAGCGAGGTGATGAAGATCAGGCAGGCGAAGGGCAGCCACTGCCACGACAGCATGATGATCACCGACAGCAGCGGGAAGTCGCTCATCCAGTCGACCGGGGTCAGACCGAAGAACTGCCACACATGCGCGAACACCCCGTAGATGGGGTTCATCATCATGTGCTTCCACAGCAGTGCGTTCACCGTGGGCATGACGAAGAAGGGCGAGATCAGCAGCACGCGAACGATGCCCTGGCCGGGGAAAGGCTCGTTCACCAGCAGCGCCAGGCCGACGCCCAGGACCACCGTGATGACGATCACCGAACCGAGCAGCTGGATGGTGTGCAGGACCGACGGCCAGAAGTCCGGATCGGTCATGAAGTAATGGAAATTCTCCAGGCCCGCGAAGCCGGATTCGTCCGGCTTCATCAGGTTGTAGTGGATGGCGGAGAAGTACAGCGACATGACCAGCGGCACGATCATCCAGAGGAAGAGCGTGACGATGGAAGGCGCCATGAGGGCACGGGGCAGGAAGCGTGACATGGTGGTCTTTCAGTGGCGGCTTGGCGGCGGGAGACACACTCGCCCCTGCCCTCACCCGTGTGGGCAAGGGAGGGATACAACTTCTCCGCCCCTGTGAAGGGGTCCGGAGAACCTGTCCGTCCCCCTGTCCCGCTTGCGGAAGAGGAAGACGGTGCGTGCGGGTCTTTAGCGCACGCTCACTTCTTGTAGTAGCCGCCCTTGGTCATTTCGCGCTCGGCCGCGGTCTGCGCCGTCTTCAGGGCCGCGTCCACGGTGGTCTTGCCGGACAGCACCGAGCTCATCTGTTGGCCCACCGCGATGCCGATGGCCTGGAATTCGGGAATGGCCGCGTACTGCACGCCGACATACGGAGACTTCGGCAGCGTGCTGTCGTTCGGGTTGGCGCTGTTGATGGCCTTGAGCTCCTCGGGTGCGAATTTCGCCACCTTCTGGAACTCGGGGTTGGCATAGGTCGACTTGCGCGTGCCGGTCGGCACGGCGATCCAGCCTTCTTCCTTGGCGACCAGGTTCACGTAGTCTTTCGACGTGGCCCAGGCGATGAACTTCTGCGCGATCTCGGGCTTCGTCGAAGAGGCCGGAACGGCGAGGTTCCAGGACCACAGCCAGTTGGCGCCCTTGGGCGTGACGGCCGTTGGCGCCTGCGCAAAGGCCACCTTGTCAGCCACCTTCGACTGCTTGGGATCGCTCACGAACGACGCGGCGATGGTGGCATCGATCCACACGCCGCACTTGCCTTCGTTGAACAGGGCCAGGTTCTCGTTGAAGCTGTTGGCGGAAGCGCCGGGCGGGCCGTACTTCTTCATCAGGTCGACGTACTGCGTGATGGCGTCATGCCAGGGCTTGGTGTCGATCTGCGGCTTCCAGGCGGTGTCGAACCACTGGCCGCCGTAGGTGTTGACCATGGTGGTCAGGAAGGCCATGTTGTCGCCCCAGCCTGGCTTGCCGCGCAGGCACAGGCCATACACGCCCTTGGCCGGGTCGTTGATCTTGGCGACGATGTTGGCCATGTCGG
>JAQGNA010000080.1 GCA_028292075.1 Rhodoferax sp.
GCCGTCAGCAACAGGTAGTCGATGGCCAGCAGCATGAAGGCGCGCCAGGTGGAGCGGTCGGACAGCGGCAGCAGCCACGAGCGGATCACCTTGCGGTGGGGTAGCGGCGCGCCGGGGGGCAGCGGATAGGGCCAGGCCGGGGGCGGGGTGACTGCCGCAGTGATCGACGGCGTGTTGGCGGGTCTGGAAGAAAGTCGGGAGGCGATGGCAGGTACGCAGGATTCAGACGGAGAAGTCATGCACTGAAGACACAGGTGGATTGGAGGGTCGCCTGGCGGACGCGAAGAGGCGCCACGTGGGTTCGTTCGGAACAACCTGGAGATCCTAGCGCCGCCCCAAGAACCGGCGATGACACGGATCAAGGCATGGAAAGATGCTGAACCGCAAGAGGTGTATCGGGTTTGCGTCAAGCCGCGAAAAAGCGGGCGATACGGGGAGGTGCCGCACCGTTTGGTAACCGGTTCGTAATTTTTTTCATGTGAAAATGGAAATCAAATTACATCGGAGACACCATGCACAGCGATAACCGCATCTCTCGCCACGCCACCAAGATCGTCGCCACGCTCGGTCCTGCCTCCAGCGACCCTGACCTGGTCGAACGAATGATCATGAACAAGGTCAGCGTGGTGCGGTTGAATTTCAGCCATGGCAAGGCGCAGGACCACATCGACCGCGCGCTCATGGTGCGCGAGGCCGCTCGCCGGGCTGGCCGCGAAGTGGCCATCATGGCCGACCTGCAAGGCCCGAAGATCCGCGTCGGCAAGTTCGCCGAAGGCAAGGTCTGGCTCGAGCCCGGCGCCCGTTTCGTACTCGATGCGGCCCGCACCGAACTGGGTGACCTGGGCGGCGTGGGCCTCGACTACAAGGATCTGCCGCGTGACGTCAAGGTGGGCGACCGCCTGTTGCTGAACGACGGCCTCATCGTGCTGACGGTCGACGCCGTGCGCGGCGAACAGGTGCACACCACGGTGCGTTTGGGCGGCGAGCTGTCCAACAACAAGGGCATCAACAAGCAGGGCGGCGGCCTCACGGCACCGGCCCTCACGGCCAAGGACATGGAGGACATCAAGACCGCCATGAGCTTCCAGGCCGACTACGTGGCCGTGAGCTTCCCGAAGAATGCCACCGACATGGAAATGGCGCGCCAGCTGTGCAACGTGGCCGCGGCCGAATTCGGCCACAAGCCCGGCATGATCGCCAAGATCGAACGCGCCGAGGCCATTCCCCGCCTTGAAGAAATCCTGCGTGCCAGCGACGGCATCATGGTGGCCCGGGGCGACCTGGCCGTCGAAGTCGGCAACGCCGCCGTGCCGGCGCTGCAGAAAAAAATGATCCGCATGGCCCGCGAGATGGACAAGGTCGTCATCACCGCCACGCAGATGATGGAGTCGATGATCACCAACCCGGTGCCCACGCGGGCCGAGGTGAGCGACGTGGCCAACGCCGTGCTCGACGGCACCGACGCGGTGATGCTGTCCGCCGAAACGGCGTCCGGCAAGTACCCGCTCGAGACGGTGCAGGAGATGAGCCGCATCTGCGAGGCCGCCGAGGCCGCCGAAGACCAGGAGCTCGACGCCGACTTCAGCGGCAAGAGCTACACCCGCATCGACCAGTCGATCGCCATGGGCGCGCTGTTCACCGCCCACCACCTGGGTGCCAAGGCCATTGTGGCGCTGACCGAGTCGGGCTCGACCCTTTTGTGGATGAGCCGTCACCGCGCGCACATTCCAATCTATGCGCTGACCTCGCGCATTGCCACGCAGCGCAAGCTTGCCCTGTACCGCAATGTCCGACCGCTGCTGATGGACCCGCAGACCGACCGCGACACCGCGCTCGAGCACGCCGAGGCGCATTTGAAGAAACGCGGGCTGGTGCAGTCGGGCGACATCTATGCCATCACCTGCGGCGAGCCGATGGGCGCACCCGGTGGCACGAACATGCTGAAGATCTGCCGGGTTCTTTGAGGACCTGAAGACTTGAAGGCGTCAAGCCTTCAAGTTCGCCGACGGGCGGGCGGGCGGCTGGCTCAGAGGCCGATCGGCGCCGGCAGGGCGCGCACCCGCGCCCGGTGGCGCATCGCCAGGTCGACAAGGCCGGTCACCGTCCAGCAGATCCATGCCGTCCACAGCGTGTGGCTGGTGAAGTGCGCGCCGCGCAGCTGCTGCACCAACCCAAGTCCGAAGCCCGTGGCCAGTGCGCCGATAAGCCACCATCTTGCGGCCCGCGGTGCCTCGCGGCGCAGTCCGAAATAGCCGCTGAGCAACGCGAAGCCTGTCGACGCGTGGCCGGCCGGAAAGCAGTGGCCGCCACCACCGTCCTTCACCCCCCACAGCCAGTGGGACATGTAGGTGCCCGTGCCGCCAAACTCGGCCAGGTCCCAGGGGCAACTGGTGTGGCTGGTCTGCTTCAACACCGCGATGGCCAGCAGCGCAGCGAGGGTGCCGAGCACCATGCCGCCGCGTTCGCCTGCCGTCAGCCGCCGCAAAACGCCGCGCGGCCAGAAGATGCCCAGCGTCATGCCCAGCAGGCACAGCCAGCCCGCGTTCTGCGTGGCATCGTGCAGCACTTTGACGATGAACCAGTTGGCCCGCAGCGGGAAGCCGTTCACCGATCCGAACCAGTGCGCCATGGCGCGGTCGAAGCCGGTGACATCCCATGCGATCAGGCAGGCCAGCCCCAGCAGGGTGACCCGCATGAAACGATTGGACGCGAGGTCCCCGGGGCGGCTGAGCGGAGGGTTCGACGGCATAAGGGCGCTCGCGGTGCGGTCATTCGAGAAAGGCCGCAAGGCTAACCCGACGGTCTTAACGAATGCTTAAGGGCTTCAGGGCGATGCCATCCCCGCGCATGCCGGCCATGCCACGAACTGCCGAACAACTGGCGTCTTCGAGCGATGACAATAGCGTCCATGCGCATCCTGGTGGTCGAAGACGATGACGGCATTGCAGAAGGGCTGCAGGCCAACCTGCGCCAGCGCGGCTACGCGGTCGACGTCTGCTTCTCCATCGTGGCCGCCTGGGCGGCGCTGGGGCAGGAGGCCTTCGACCTGGTGCTGCTCGACCTCGGCCTGGTGGACGGCGACGGCGCCGAGCTGCTGTCGCGGCTGCGCCAGGCGCCGGCCGGTGGCGGTCTCCCAGATCCCCAGACGCCGGTGCTGATCATGACCGCGCGCGACCAGGTCAGCGACCGCATCAGCGGCCTGAACCTGGGCGCGGACGACTACCTCACCAAACCGTTCGACGTCGACGAGCTTGAGGCCCGCATGCGCGCCCTGCTTCGGCGCGCCGCCGGCCGTGCCCACCCGCAGCTGGTGCACGGCGACCTGGTGGTCGACCCGGCCAACCACACCGTGCAGCGCGCCGGCCGCCCGGTGGAGCTTTCGCCGCGGGAGTTCACGCTGCTCCTGGTGCTGCTCGAGTCGCGCGGCCGGGTGCAGTCGCGTGCCCAGCTCGAGGCCCGTCTTTACAACTGGCAGGACACCGTGGAGAGCAACACCGTCGAAGTGCATGTGCATCACCTGCGCCGCAAGCTCGGCGACGGCGTGATCGTCACCATGCGCGGTGTCGGCTATTTCATTCCACGCGAGCCGTGAACACGCCCGGCAACCCGTCCCCGGTGCTCCAGGCGCCGTCCCGGCTTCAGCGGCCTTCGCTCAGTCGCCACCTGCTGGTGTGGGCGCTCGGGGCTCTGTTTCTCGTGTGGGGCACCTTCGTGGTGGTCGCCTACCGCACTGGCATCCGGGAGGCCGACGAGCTGACCGACGGCCACCTCGCCAGCGCCGCGGCATTGTTGCTGAATCTGCGCGACCCGGCCTTCATGCCCGCCAATGCGGCCACCTCACGGATCGCCATGCCGGACCTGCGCAGCCACGACTACCAGCAGTCGCTCAGCATCGTCGTGTGGGACGCCGAGGGCCGGCTCGTCAGCCGCACCGGCCAGGCGCCGCTGCCGGCGTTTCGGCAGGAAGAAGGCTTTGCCGACATCAACCTCGGCACACCCCCCGACCGCTGGCGCGGTTTTTCGCAGTGGGACGGTGCGCACCGCCGCAAGGTTCTGGTGCTGCTGGCCGTGCGGGAGCGCGACGACCTCGCCTC
>JAQGNA010000100.1 GCA_028292075.1 Rhodoferax sp.
GGCCCGGTCAAGGCGGTCGCTGGCCGCCAGAACGTCGCGCGCGCGGCCCAGCAAGACACGTCCGGCCTCGGTCAAGGTGGGCTTGCGCGTGCTGCGGTCGAAAGGCCGACGCCCAGGTCCACCTCGAGATTGGCAACGGCGGCGCTGACCGTCGACTGGCTTTTGCCAAGTCGGCGCGCCGCCGCGGAAAAGGAGCCTTGGGTCGCAGCCTCTAGGAAGGCGACCAGGCTTTCTGGGGAATGACGCATCTTGGCAGTGAGCTTGCGGTTCGGGCGGATGTGCAAACCATCGGCATGAGCGATGGTTACTGGCTTTAGAGTATGCGGAATTGCGATGAAAATAGCCACCATGACCACTGAACCTACCGCAAAGACTGCAGGATCGCACCCCGCCGTCGCCACACCCAGGTCGCCCGGTTTTGACCCGCTTCGAAAGACGCTGGGGGAACGGTTTCTACAGGCGCTGCTGTTCGAGGCGATCGCAGTCACGCTCTGCGCCACGCTGGGCTCCTGGCTGCTGGGTTATCCGCTGGTGCAGATGGGTGCGCTCACGGTAATGATCTCCGTCATCGCCATGCTCTGGAACATGCTTTTCAACAGCCTCTTCGACCGGGCACAGCGCCGGCTCGGCTTTCGGCGCGGCTGGGGCGCTCGGGCGGTGCAGGCGATGCTGTTCGAGATCGGCCTGATCCTGGCCGTGGTACCGCTGGCGGCCTGGTGGCTCGATCTGACCCTCTGGGACGCATTCGTCCTGGACATCGGCATCGCGCTGTTCTTCCTGCCGTACACCTTCATCTACAACTGGGTGTACGACGCAGCACGGGCGCGACTCTCCGGCAGGCGGGCACCCGGGTGCACGGTTTGACCATCCGCTCAAGCCTGCCGCAAGCGCCAGTGCCTATTTCAGCTGCACCGCGCCAGAGACGGTGACCTGCACCGTGGCCTTGCCGGCCTCGGCGGGCACCGGCGCGTCGCTCGACATCTTGGCCTCCATCGCCATCATGCGCGGGCGTGGCATTCCGCCCTGGTCGTTGGCATTCACCGAAACCTCGCGCAAGGTATAGCCACCAAAGCCGAAGCCCTTTGCCAACTCGGCGGCCTTGGCCTTGAAGCTGTCGATCGCCAGCGCCTGGGCCTCGGTTTCGACCTGCGCCCGCTGCTCCCGGCTCAGCCCGAAAGCGACCTGGCCGAGCGTCAAGGTCTGGATGCGGCCAGCCGCCGACGTGATGCGCGCGAAGTCGCGTCCTTCCAGCACGAGGCCGGTGCTGCCCTGCCAACCATTGATCTTTCCGTCCTTGCCATAGCGTGGGTAAAGACTGAAGTTTCCTGTGCGCACGTCCATCTGGCCGGGTTGGGCGCCCTTCCGGGCCTCGGTCAGGGCCGCATCGAGCGCTTGCTTGAGCTGCGTTTGCACGGTGGCTGCGTCGGCACCGTCGCGGGTCGTGTTCAGTGCGATGGACATGAGATCCTGTGGCACCTCGACCGTGCCGCTGGCACTCAGCTGCACGACGTTTTGTGGCACCGGGAGCGTCTGAGCGGACGCGCCGACCGCTGCGAAGACGCTGGCAATGACGGTGGCAAAGGCAAGAAGCCGCAGCGGAGTCTTGGAAAAGGCTTTCAACATAAATCTTTCAAATCATGGGGTTGAACGAAGAATCTGGCGTGAAACGTGAACAGTTTCGCACTGAACATTGCTTTTAACGGGCAGACCGGGCCTCGCGTCGACATCTCCCCGGTGAACCCGCCCCGTCCCGGTGCAAGACCTGTAACAGTCTGTCAGGCACGCGTCAGATTTGCCAAATTCGCTTGTTACATGTTGCAGAATCTCCGTTGTTACAAATTACCGGCTCCCATACCCATGAACCAGACCGCCACCCGCCCCGACAAGATCCTGGTCGTCGACGACGACTCCCGGATCCGCGACCTCCTGCGCCGCTATCTCATGCAAGAGGGCTTCGAGGTGATGCTGGCCGAGGACGGCAAGGCGCTTTCACGCATCATGCTGCGCGATACCGCCGACCTGATCGTGCTCGACCTGATGATGCCCGGCGAAGACGGTCTCTCCATCTGCCGCCGCCTGCGCGCCGCCAACGACCGCACGCCCATCATCATGCTCACGGCCAAGGGTGAAGACATCGACCGCATCGTCGGCCTCGAGGTCGGCGCCGACGACTACCTCGGCAAACCGTTCAACCCCCGCGAACTGCTGGCACGCATCCACGCCGTGCTGCGCCGCCGCCCGGTGAAAGAAGCGCCTGGGGCGCCGTCCATCGACAACGAAGTCATCAACTTCGGTCCCTTCGCGTTCGACCTGGGCTCACGTACGCTCAATCGCAATGGCGAAGAGCTGCCGCTGACCACGGGCGAATTCGCCATGCTCAAGGCCCTGGTGCGCCACCCGCGCCAGCCGCTGTCGCGCGAAAAGCTGGCCCTGTTGGCCCGCGGCCGCGAGTTCGAGCCGTTCGACCGCAGCCTGGACGTGCAGGTGTCACGCCTGCGCAAACTGGTGGAAGTGGACGCCGCGGCACCCCGCTATATTCAGACGGTCTGGGGCGTCGGCTACGTCTTCGTGCCGGATGGCGCCAACTGACCACGATCTCTGCCGCCCAGGCCCCGGTCCCTTGTCCGCTTCCGTTCCCCCTTTCCGCCAGGGCCGCATGAGTACCCATCCTGACCTCTACGACGCCACGGCGCCCGCGCCACTGCAGGCGCATTTACCGAGGTCGCACCTCTCGCGGCAGCTGGTGGTGGTGAGCCTGTTCTGGCGCACCTTCTTTCTGCTGGCGCTGCTGCTCATGGGCAGCATGGTTGCGTGGCTGCTCACCTTGCGGGCACTGGAATTCACGCCCCGAGCCATCCAGACCACCCAGCAGATCGCCTCGCTGGTCAACCTCAGCAGGGCGGCGCTGGTGCATGCCGACGGCATTGGCCGCATCTCGCTGATCAAGACCATGGCCGACCAGGAAGGCGTGCGCATCCTGCCGCACGAGCCGACCGACCAATTCCTGCCTTTCGACGACGACGCGCTCAGCGAGCGCATCTCGGCCGAGCTGGTCACCCTGCTCGGCCCCGGCACCGTGGTGGCGCGCAGCGTCAACGGCAAGCCAGGCCTCTGGGTCGGCTTCAACATCAATGGCGACCCGAACTGGCTGCACATGGACCGCGAGCGGTTCAACCCGGCTGGCGGAAAGACCTGGTTGATCTGGCTGCTGACCACCGGCGCGCTGTCGATGGCCGGCGCGGCGCTGATCGCCCGCCTCATCAACCGGCCGCTGAAGCAGCTGTCTTTCGCCACCAGCCGGGTTCGCGAGGGCGACTTCGACGCCAGCCACCTGGACGAACGCGGGGTGACCGGTGAAATCCGCGAGGTCAACATCGGCTTCAACCGCATGGCGCAAAAGCTGGCCAAGATCGAGCAGGACCGCGTCGTCATGCTGGCCGGCATCTCGCACGACCTGCGCACCCCGCTCGCCCGCCTGCGGCTCGAAACCGAAATGAGCGTGGTCGACAACGACGCACGCGACCACATGGTCGCCGACATCGCCCAGCTCGACGGCATCATCGACAAGTTTCTCGACTACGCGCGTCCCGACCACGTGCAGCTCAAGCCGGTGTCGCTGAACCAGGTGATCGAGGCCAATCTTTACGCACTGCGCGACCACGAGGACATCCAGATCCAGACCAGCCTGGCCGACAAGCTGATGGTGATGGCCGACGAAGTCGAGCTCGCGAGGGTGATCGCCAACCTGCTCGAAAACGCGCGCCGCTACGGAAAATCGGCTGAAACCGGCGTCGCCATGGTCGACATCGCCGCCAAGGTGCGCGACCAGTGGGTGCTGCTGAAGGTGCGCGACCACGGACTGGGGGTGGATCCGGAGCAGCTGGCCAACCTGTCGAAGCCGTTCTTCCGCGGCGACACGGCGCGCACCGCGGCATCGGGCGCGGGGCTGGGACTGTCCATCGTGGAGAAGACGATTCAGCGGATGGGTGGCGAGTTCGAGCTGGCCAACACTTCTTCAGGCGGACTGGCGGCGCATATCAAGCTGCAGCGGGCTCCTTCAAAGTAATGGGTGTTCCCGTGGCCAGCCCTTCGACGGGCTCAGGGCGAACGGCCGGGGATGAGCCGGCAAGGCGGCCAGCGCGAACCCTTAGGCACACCCTTCGACAGGCTCAGGGCGAACGGGTTACCCCACAGGCCGTTGGTGCTGAGCGTCAGAGCAAACGGGTTACCCACAGACCGTTCATGCTGAGCGTCAGAGCAAACGGCTTACCCACACACCGTTCGTGCTGAGCTTGTCGAAGCATCTCACCGAAACCAGCGGTCCACACCACCCGCCCCGGCCCTTGCAAACCATTCGTGCTGAGCCTGTCGAAGCATGCCACCAAACCAACGGCCCACACCACGAACCGCGGTCCTCACCAACCGTTCGTGCTGAGCCCGTCGAAGCCCCTCAAAACAGCAAGACCACCGCCCGTGCCTCCATCGCCCGCCCCTCGCCCACGGGGCCCATCTTCTCCGCCGTCTTCGCCTTGACATTCACCTGCGACGGCAGCAAGCCCAGCGCCTGGGCGATCCCGGCACGCATGGCCGGGATGTGCGGCATGAGCTTGGGCGCCTGG
>JAQGNA010000108.1 GCA_028292075.1 Rhodoferax sp.
TGCCCTTGTCGTGTTCGAAGAACACGCCCGGCGAACGGTGGAGCTGCGACACGATGACGCGCTCGGTACCGTTGATGATGAAAGAGCCCTTTTCGGTCATGAGCGGCACTTCGCCCATGTAGACCTCTTGCTCCTTCACTTCCTTGACCACCTTCGACTGCGACGTCGACGACTCGCGGTCATAGATGATCAGCTGGACCTTGGCGCGCACGGCCGACGCGAAGGTCAGGCCCCGCGTCTGGCATTCGCGCACGTCGAACGCCGGCTTCGCCAGGTTGTACTCGAGGAACTTCATCTCGACGAAACCGTTGTGCGAGACGATCGGGAAGGCAGCGGTGAACGCGGCTTGCAGGCCGTCGATGGTGCGCTTTGTCGGGGCAATGCCGGCCTGCAGGAACGCGGTGTACGCGTCCTTCTGCATTTGCAGCAAGTAAGGAATTTCAACGACGCTGTCGCGGTTACCGAAATTCTTTCGGATGCGCTTGCGTTCGGTGTAGCTGTAGGTGGACGTTTGGGCCATGCGAGCTCCGGAGCTTGATATCTTCAGCGACTTGTCAACGGTGCTTTCGCACCCTTGCTTGGCGGCTGGCCACTACCAGCCGTTGGCGGACGGTGATGCATTGCACATCACCCGAACCAAGGGGTCTTCTGCAGTCGGGGTCAGAAGACACTCAAAATCCGTTCGGATTCAACGGATTTTGGGTGCGCTCTGAAAGCGGCAAAGGCTGGAGGGCCTTTACAGGCACCTCCAGCCCTTTAAAGGGACTGAATTACTTCAGTTCCACCTTGGCGCCGGCATCTTCCAGCTTCTTCTTGGCGACTTCAGCGTCAGCCTTCGACAGGCCTTCCTTGACAGCCTTGGGAGCGGCTTCCACCAGATCCTTGGCTTCCTTGAGGCCCAGGCCGGTGATTTCGCGCACGGCCTTGATCGCCGAAACCTTGTTCGCGCCAGCTTCCATCAGCATGACGTTGAATTCGGTCTGCTCTTCAGCAACTGCGGCTGGGCCGGCAGCAGCGGCAGGGCCTGCCATTGCAGCAGCGCTCACGCCAAACTTCTCTTCGATGGCTTTCACCAATTCGTTGAGCTCCAGGACCGTCATGCTGTCGAGCGCGGTCAGAAATGCGTCTTTATCGAATGCCATTTTTGTTTCCTAACAATTGGGTTGAAATGTCCAAACGCAAGCCGGCTTACGCGGGCTGCGCTTCGGCTTCCGCCGGTGCATCGGTTGCGGTCTCGCCTTCGCCACGCTTCGCCGCCAACGCCGCGAGGACGCGAGCGGTACGGGAAATGGGCGATTGCATCAGGCCCAGCAACTGAGCCAGCAACACTTCCTTGGAAGGGATGTTGGCCAGTTGCTTCACGCCGTTCACGTCCAGGGTCTTGCCGCCGAACGCACCGCCGCGAATCACCAACTTGTCGTTGGTCTTCGCGAAATCGGCCACCACTTTCGCGGCAGCCACGGCGTCGACAGAAAAACCGTAGATCAGCGGACCGGTCATCTGGTCACCGAGGATCTCAAACGAGCTTCCCGCGACAGCACGGCGGGCCAGCGTGTTTTTCAACACGCTGAGCGTTACGCCCTGGCTGCGCGCGGTATTGCGCAATTTGGTCATATCGGCAACCGTGATGCCACGGTATTCCGCCAGAACGAGCGTTTGAGCTTCGGCGGCGAGGCTGGTCACTTCGGAAATGACCGCTTCTTTCTCACTGCGATTCAGACTCAAGGTCTACTCCTTTTAATGTGTTCCTCGGCCGGAGCTTTGGAACACGCTTCATGCAGCGACCAACTGTTTCGGAAACTTGATTCCTTGCAGCGGGATCGCCATCTGCGCTGGTGATTCCCGAAGGAATCGATTAAGTGCAGAGAACTGCACGCCAGCGGTCTTGGATGGCCCAGCGCGACTGCCCGTCCGAAGACGTCGCCGCACTGGCCCACCACATCGCCGCGCCCCGAAGAGCACGGCAAATTCTTCACATCAGACCTGTGCGATCGTCTGGGTGTCGACACGAACGCCCAGACCCATCGTCGAAGACACAGCCACCTTGCGCAGGTAGACACCCTTGCTGGTCGCAGGCTTGGCCTTGACCAGCGCGTCGATCAGCGCAGCCAGGTTGCCCTGGAGCTTGTCGGTATCGAACGAACGACGACCGATGGTGCCGTGAACGATGCCGGCCTTGTCGACGCGGAATTGAACCTGGCCAGCCTTCGCATTGCGAACGGCTTGAGCGACGTCAGGCGTGACGGTGCCAACCTTGGGGTTTGGCATCAAACCGCGCGGGCCGAGGATCTGACCGAGCGTACCAACGACGCGCATGGCGTCCGGTGCGGCGATCACGACATCGAAAGGCATGTCGCCAGCCTTGACCATCGCTGCCAGATCGTCCATGCCGACGATGTCGGCGCCGGCGGCCTTGGCTTCTTCAGCCTTGGCGCCCTGGGCGAACACAGCCACGCGCTTGGTCTTGCCGGTGCCGTTCGGCAGGACGACAGCACCGCGAACGACCTGGTCCGACTTCTTCGCATCGATGCCGAGTTGCACGGCCACGTCGATGGATTCATCGAACTTGGCAGTGGCAGCCTCTTTCACGAGACCGATCGCATCGACCAGCGCGTACAGCTTGTTGCTGTCGACCTTGCCGACGGAGACTTTTTGTTTTTTGGTGAGCTTGGACATTTACACGCCTTCCACAGTCACGCCCATCGAACGGGCGGAGCCGGCGATGGTACGAACGGCGGCATCCAGATCGGCTGCCGTCAGGTCTTTCATCTTGGCCTTGGCGATCTCTTCGAGCTGAGCGCGCGTGATCTTGCCGACCTTGGTGGTGTGCGGCGTTGCCGAACCCTTGTCCAGCTTGATGGCCTTCTTGATCAAGGTGACCGCAGGCGGCGTCTTGATGATGAAGGTAAAGCTCTTGTCCGCGAAGGCGGTTATGACCACCGGCAGCGGCAGGCCCGGCTCGACGCCTTGGGTCTGGGCGTTAAACGCCTTGCAGAACTCCATGATGTTCAAACCACGCTGGCCCAATGCAGGACCGATGGGTGGTGATGGGTTGGCCTTACCAGCTGGCACTTGCAGCTTGATGAAGCCGACGATTTTTTTCGCCATTTGTTGCTCCTTGCGGGTGATGACGCCGGGCCCTTGGGCCTCGGCTCCCCGGGGTTGACGACTCTTCGATCAAGGCCGCGCACCGAGTCGGGTAGCGCGCAGCCGGAATTGGGCGAGTCTTTCGACTTTGCCGTCAGGTCTTTTCGACCTGACTGAATTCGAGTTCGACCGGCGTGGCACGACCGAAGATCATGACCGACACGCGAACCTTGCTCTTCTCGTAGTTCACTTCCTCAACGGTGCCGTTGAAGTCGGTGAACGGGCCTTCCTTGACGCGCACGAACTCGCCCGCCATGAACTCGACCTTGTGACGCGGCTTCTCGGTGCCCTGCTGCATCTGGCTGACGATATCTTCGACTTCCTTCTGGGAAATCGGCGCAGGACGATTCTTCGCGCCGCCGACGAAACCGGTCACCTTGTTGGTGTGCTTCACCAGATGCCAGCTCTCGTCGTTCATGATCATTTCGACCAGAACGTAACCAGGGAAGAAGCGACGCTCGGTGGTACGCTTCTGGCCGTTCTTGATCTCGACGACTTCTTCGGTCGGCACCAGGATGCGACCGAACTTGTCTTGCATGCCAGCGCGACTGATGCGTTCGGCGATATTGCGCTCGACTGCCTTTTCCATACCGGAATAAGCATGCACGACATACCAACGCAGATCCGGGTTGACCGGCGGCGCAAGAATCGCTTCAGCGGCGGTCATTTCGACCGGCGCGCTTTCGGGCGTCGTTTCAACGGCGTCGTTCATTATTTTCTCCATCCCAGAATGAGGTCGAAGAACACCCACTCGAGCGTTTTGTCCGTGGTCCAAAGGAAGATGGACATGATCGCCACAAAGGCGAACACATAAGCCGTCATCTGCATGGCCTCCTTGCGGGCGGGCCAAACGACCTTCTTGACTTCGCGCCATGCGTCGCGACCGAATGCCAGCAACTGACGACCGTTTTCGGAACTCGCAAAGATGCCGACAGCCGCAGCCAGACCGACAAGCAGTGCAGCCCATTGCGCCAGCGACCCTTGGCGCGCCAGCAGGTAGTACGCGACGATGGCGCCCACGGCGAGCAATACCGACGCGGCCAGCTTGGCCTTGTCAGCACTGGTGCTCACAGTTTCGATTTGAGATGTAGCCATCTTCGGCAAGTTCCTGCGGCTGTTGAAGCCTTCAATTCGTTGCGTCTCTTGAGACGCCGAAGCCCGTCGGGTTACGACGGGCCTTTTTTCGCCACGTTCAGGTGGCAGGGGCAGTAGGAATCGAACCTACAACCTTCGGTTTTGGAGACCGACGCTCTGCCAATTGAGCTATACCCCTTCAGTCAAACTATTAAGCGAGAACCTTGGCCACGACGCCGGAGCCGACGGTCTTGCCACCTTCGCGGATGGCGAAGCGCAGACCTTCTTCCATGGCGATCGGGTTGATCAGCTTCACGGTGATGCTGA
>JAQGNA010000129.1 GCA_028292075.1 Rhodoferax sp.
GCTTCACGCTGCGCGGATGAGGCTTGGGTGACCGGGAATCGCCCCCGCCCCGGCCCTCCCCCGGAAGGGGAGGGAGCGGACGGCCAGGCGCCAAGGCCCGTGATCGTCTTCAAATCGAACTCCAGGCGAACAGCTTCCGGTTCACCGCCTTGAACGCGAAATCCGACACCAGGCCGATCAGGCCGATCACGATGATCCCGAAGATGATCTGCCCGGTGTTCAACAGCGACTGGCTGTCGGTGATCATGTGCCCGATGCCGCTCGACGAGCCGATGAGTTCGGCCACGATCACATACGTCCAGGCCCAGCCCAGCACCAGCCGCAGGGTCTCGGCGATGCCCGGGGCCGCGCCCGGAATCAGCACGCGGCGGATGATGCCGTGGTCGCTCGCACCCAGCGTGTAGGCCGCCTCGACGAGGTCGCGCCGCGCACTGCCGACCGTCACGGCCACCATGAGCACCACCTGGAAGAAAGAGCCGATGAAGATCACCAGGATCTTCTGCATCTCGCCGATGCCGGCCCACAGGATCAGCAGCGGGATGAAGGCGGAGGCGGGCAGGTAACGGCAGAAGGACACGAAGGGCTCGAAGAAGGCCTCCACGCCCTTGTACGCGCCCATGGCGATGCCGAGCGGCACGGCGAGCACGCTGGCCAGAATGAAGCCACCGAACACGCGCGATACGGTCATGCCAATGTCGTGGATGAAGTTGTACTCGGTGAACAGCAGCCAGCCCTCGCGCGCCATTGTGAGGGGGCTGGCCAGGAAGGTGGGCGAAACGAAACCGCCCAGCGTGAAGCCCGCCCACACCGCCACGAACACGACGAAGAACGCCAGCCCGAGCAGCCAGCGCGCGTTGGCTGACACCGGCTCCAGCGGGGCGAAGCGGCGGCTGCGGGTGCGCTGCACCGCCGCGTTCAGGCGGGGTGGGGCGTGGATGTTTTCCATGGGCTTGGTCAACGACCGATTACTTGATGAACGAAGCGTCGAAGGTGGCCGCCAGATCGTCTGGCGCCTTGCGGATCACGCCCGCCTCGAGCAGGATCTTTTCCGATTCCTTCATGAACGCGGTGATCTCGCCGGCGAAGAATTTCTGGTTCGCCGCCTTGTCCTGCCAGCGCAGGTAGGCCGCCGACTTGGCGAACTGCTCGCCGGTCTGCTTGACGGCCGAGCCCATGAGTTCGTTCGACTTCGCCGGGTCGGCCTTGATCATGTCGAGCGCCTGGAAGTACGACTCGGTGAGCGCCCTGGCCGCCTTGGCATTGGTCTTGAGCCAGGTGGGCGCGCAACCCACGGTGTCCATCACCATGGGGTAGTCGATGGTGGTGGCCATGATCCGGCCGGCGGCCGGGTTGTCACGCACCGTTGACAGGTAGGGCTCGTAGCTCATGGCGGCGTCGTTCTGGCCGGCCACGAAGGCCTGCGCGGCCGCCTGCGGTGCGAGCGTGGTGAGCTTCACGTCCTTCAGCGTCATGCCGTTCTTGTTGAGCATCCAGGCCAGGCCGAAGTAGGGCGAGGTGCCCGGCGCGTCGACGCCGATGGTCTTGCCCTTCAGGTCGGCGAAGCTCTTGATGTCGCCGCGCACCGCGATGCCGTCGGCCCCGAAGGACTTGTCCATCTGGAAGATCTGCACGATGGGCACGCCGTTGGCGTTCCAGGCCACATGGGTTTCGACCGTGGTGGCCGCGCACTGGATGGCGCCAGCCGCCAGCGCCAGGTGGCGGTCCTTCTGGGGAATGAACTTGATCTCGACATCGAGCCCGTTCTTCTTGAAGATGCCCGCCTTGTCGGCCAGCGACAGCGGCGCGAAGCCCGTCCAGCCCGACATGCCCAGCACGATCTTGGTGTCCTGGGCCTGGGCCCCGCCGGACAGTGCCGCGAGGCCGGCGCCGATTGCGCCCATCGCCAGCAGCGCGGTGATTTTCTTGACGGTCTGACCCATGGCAAAACTCCTGTGTGTTCGGTAGGTGGTGAACCGGAACCCGCGGTTCGGGCCCGATTCTTGGGCACTGCCCACGACATGTACATACAGGTGAACCCTGAAAGGCCTGCTTTTCGGACCAAGGCACCACATTGGGTGCCGCTGGCACACCGTGGTGCGCAGGTGGCTGGTTTCAGGGCGTCTGTCTATACAGGTGTCGCGTGCCCCGGTATCGAAGCAAAGTTCAGGCCAGACCCTTGGACGCCCGAGTCCACGCCGCCGTCCATCCGCCGAACGGATGCTGCTCCAGCCTTGCAGGCTCAGCCATCCGTTGCGGGAGATCAGGCGGGCGTGGCCACCACGTCCAGCGCCAGGGCTTCGGCCACCTTGATCCCGTCCACACCCGCTGACAAGATGCCGCCGGCATAGCTCGCGCCTTCGCCGGCGGGGTAGAGCCCGCGCACGTTCAGGCTCTGGAAGTCTTCGCCCCGCGTGATCTTGAGCGGTGACGAGGTCCGCGTCTCGACGCCTGTCAGGACGGCGTCGTGCAGGTCGAAGCCCTTGATCTTGCGGCCGAACACCGGCAGCGCCTCGCGGATGGCCGCAATGGCATAGGCCGGCAGCGCGCTCGACAGGTCGCCCAGGCGCACGCCGGGCTTGTAAGACGGCTCGACCGACCCCAGCGTGGTGGACGCGCGGCCGGCGATGAAGTCGCCCACCAGCTGCCCCGGCGCCTCGTAGTTGCTGCCGCCCAGCAGGTAGGCCGCCGATTCGAGTTGCCGCTGCAGCGCGATGCCGGCCAGCGGATGGCTGGCCTGGCCCGCTGGCACGGCGGTGTCCACTCCGTCGCCCAGGCCGGCACGCAGCGAGGCGGCGTCCTGCGGGTAGTCGTCGGGCGTGATGCCCACCACGATGCCTGCGTTGGCATTGCGCTCGTTGCGCGAATACTGGCTCATGCCGTTGGTCACCACGCGGCCCGGCTCGCTGGTGGCGGCGACCACGGTACCGCCGGGGCACATGCAGAAGCTGTAGACGGAGCGGTCGTTGGCCGCGTGGTGCACCAGCTTGTAGTCTGCCGCGCCCAGCAGCGGATGGCCGGCATGCCGGCCCCAGCGGGCCCGGTCGATCAGGCCCTGGGGATGCTCGATGTGAAACCCGATGGAGAACGGCTTGGCCTCTAGGTACACGCCGCGGGCGTGCAGCATGGCGAAGGTGTCGCGCGAACTGTGGCCCAGCGCCAGCACCAGGTGGCGCACCGGCAGGTCGTAGCTGGCGCCGGTGGCCTGGTCCAGCACCGTCGCGCCCCGCAGCTGGCCGCCTTCGATGGCCAGGTCGGTCACGCGCTGCTGAAACCGGATCTCGCCGCCCAGCGCAATGATCTGCTCGCGCATGTGCTCCACCACCTTCACCAGCTTGAAGGTGCCGATGTGCGGATGCGCCGCCACCAGAATCTCTTCCGGCGCGCCTGCCTTGACGAACTCGGTCATCACCGTGCGGCCCAGGTGGCGCGGGTCCTTGATCTGGCTGTACAGCTTGCCGTCTGAAAACGTGCCGGCGCCGCCTTCGCCGAACTGAACGTTCGACTCGGCATGCAGCTCGCGCTTGCGCCACAGCCCCCAGGTGTCCTTGGTGCGTTCGCGCACCGTCGTGCCGCGTTCGAGCACGATGGGCCGAAAGCCCATCTTCGCCAGCATCAGCGCCGCGAACATGCCGCAAGGGCCGAATCCGACCACCACCGGGCGCAGCGGCATGGAGGCAGGCGCCGTGGCGGGCGCGCGGTAGGCCATGTCGGGGGCGGGGCGGATGTGCGGATGGCCGGCGTGCCGGGCCAGCAGATCGGCTTCAACGGCAGGGTCGAGCGCCACGTCGACGATGTACACCTGCAGAAGCTCGGCCTTGCGGGCATCGAAACTGCGCTTGAAGAGGTGGAAGGTCTGGAGTTGGGCTGGCAGCACGCCAAGCGTTCTGGCGGCGAGTTCAGGCAGTGCCTCGACCGCGTGGTCGAGCGGAAGTTTGAGTTCGGAAATTCGGATCATGGGGCCTCGGGGCTTGTGGTTATCAAGCAAGGGGACGGATTTTACGGGAGGGGCGACGCTGCGGCTCTGGGGCGCGCGGCGCGGCGCGGCGTTGCGTCGGGTGGCGCTGGGTGGCGATGGGTGGCGCTAATGGCAAGATGGCGGTCCTTCCGCAAAGCCCAAGGCCGCGTTCCATGAAGAGCCCGAAATCCGGCAGGCGCGCCATGCCTTCGCCATGACCCCGGCCTCCGCCATGACCCAGCCGTTCGCCATGCACTGGATGGCCAACGCCGTGCTGCTCGTCCACGTCGGCATCGTGCTGTTCGTCGTGCTCGGCCTGCCGCTCACCGTGGCGGGCAATCTGCGGGGCTGGCGCTGGGTCAACACCGCCTGGTTCAGGGTGGCACACCTGGCCACCATCGCCATCGTGGTGGCCGAAGCGGCGCTCGGTTGGGTCTGCCCGCTGACCACGCTGGAAATGTGGCTGCGGTCCGGTGCGGGCGGCAGCGCGTATGCGGGCGACTTCGTCGGGCACTGGCTTTCGGTGCTGCTCTACTGGAACGCGCCGCCGTGGGCTTTTACCGTGGCCTACAGCGTGTTCGGCCTGGCGGTGGTGGCGGCGTGGTGGTGCTTTCCGCCAGACTTCGCTAGGCGTGCCTCGGGCAAGGCGAAATCGTCAACCTGAGAACAGCTCGCGGAGCTTGCCCAGCCCGAACGACCACACCTTGCCCGCCTCGAGCTTGGGCATGGCCGGAATCTCCGAAGGGTCGACGGCCACGTCGACCACCACCGGGCCCGGCGTGGCGAGCGCCCGGCGCACCGTCTCGCGCAGCACCTGCGGCTGCGTGATGCGAAACCCCTTGCCACCGCAGGCCTCGGCAAACATGGCGAAGTCGGGGTTGCGCACGTTCACACCGGACTTGAACGCCGGAAGGGCCGCGCCTTCCATCTCCAGGTGGACCATGCCCCAGCCGGCGTTGTTGAACACGAAGACCTTGATTGCCAGCCCGTGTTGCACGGCCGTGGCGAACTCCTGCATCAGCATGCCGAAGCCGCCGTCGCCGCACATCACGATCACCTGGCGCTGCGGGTCGAGCGCCTGCACACCGTTGGCGATGCCGAGCGCCGTGCCCACGGCCGCGTTGTTGAACGAGCCGGTGATGCGCTGGCGTCCGGTGGGCCGCAGCCAGTTGGCGGTCCAGAGGGTGACCGTGCCGGTGTCGACGCTGTACACGGCGTCGTCGGCTGCCATGTCGCTCACCGCGCGGGCCAGGGCCTGCGGGTGGACCTTGTCCGTGCTGCGGGCCGGGTCCGCCTTCTCGGACAGCATCTTCTGCCAGTCGTGCCAGGCCGACTGCATCTTCCGCAGAAAATCGCCGTCGGTCTTGGTCCGCACCCGTTCGATCAGCGCGGCGATGGCCGGCCGGCTCGAGCCCACCACCGCCTGGGTCACCGGCAGGCGCCGGCCGATGGCGAAGGCGCGTTCGTCGATCTGCACCACCGTGGCCTTCTCGGGCAGGAACTCGCTGTAGGGGTAGTCGCTGCCCACGATCAGCAGCAGGTCGCAGCCGTGCACCGCCTCGTAGCCCGCCCTGGAGCCGATCAGCCCCAGCCCGCCGACGACGCAGGTGTCGTCAAACGCGAACTGGTCCAGCGCCCGGTAGGTATGGACGATGGGCGCCTGCAGCATGTCGGCCAGGGTGCGCACCTCGGCCACGGCGCCGGCCGCGCCATGCCCGACGAACAGGGTCACGGTCTTTGCCGCATCGATCAGCGCCACGGCCGCCTCGATGTCCGAGGGCGCAGGCGCGATCTCGGGGCGCGGCCGCAGCGTGGCCGGGCTGCGTGTCGGCTTGGACGACTTGGCACCGAACACGTCCTGTGGGATGTTGAGCAAGGCCACCCCGCGCTCGCTGTAGGCGGTGGCGATGGCTTCGTGGATCTGCGCCGGCGCGGCATCGGCGGAGGTGATGGTGGCCGCATAGACACAGGCGTCACGGAACGACTGCACATGGTTGGCGGCCTGAAGGTGGTCGATGCCGTTCAGGTTGGTCGGCACATCGCCGGCAATGGCCAGCACCGGGGCGTGGTCGTGCCGCGCCTCGTACAAGCCGGCGAGGAGGTGGGTGGCGCCGGGGCCGGTGGTGCCGGCGCAAACGCCGAGCCGCCCCGTCAGCTTGGCCTGGCCGGCGGCGGCCAGGGCGGCGCCTTCCTCATGGCGAACGCCGAGCCACCGCATGCGGCGGTCGCGGCGGAGGGCATCGGTAAAGGGGTTCAGCGCGTCGCCGACCACGCCGAAGACTTGCGTGGCGCCGATGTCGCCGAGGGTATTGACGAGGACTTCTCCGACGGTCTTGGACATGGGTGATGCGGTGTTTGGAATGGAACAGCATCTACCCTACGGAGGCGGGCTGCACGGCCAAGTCCCCGAATGGCGCAAGCGCCTGTAGGACGCTTCGCCAGGCGCGGTGCCTGGAAGATGGCCCACGGCCTTCGGGAAAGCTTCGTCGCATGGTAGCCAGCCGCCGGCGGGGTTGAGCGCAGCTGCACGCGTCAGCGTGTCTTCACCCGTTGACCGTTGGAAGGCCTTGGGCAGTTCGCCATTTCAGCGTGTCCGCAGACCCCTCAACCCCCTGGCGTTGCGGCACGGATCTCGGCCAGCAGTGCCAGGGCAGCAGCCGACAGGTGTGCACCGGCGCGGGTTGTCACGCCGATGTGGCGCTCGAGACCTTCCATGGGAAACCGCAGCACGCAGAGCTGGCCTGCGTCGACCTCGTAGCGCAGCTGGTGGGTGGAGAGCACGGTGAGCATCGGCCCTTGCAGCAACAGGCCCCGCACCAGCGCAAGGTCGCCGGTTTCGACAGCGGGCACCGGCGTCGGCTGGCCGTGCGAGGCAAAGAAGTCGGCCAGCGACTGGCGCAGCGGCGTTCCTGGGCGCGACAGCACCCACGGAAAAGCCTGCAGGTCTTCGAAGCGCACGAGGCGCCGGCGCCGCAGCGGATGGTCGGCCGCCGCCATCAGGCCCAGCCGGTCGGCGAACAGCGGCTCGCTGGTCAGCGCCTTGTCGGTGAGCGGCCGCAGCGCACCGACGATGAAGTCGACCTTGCCGCTGAGCAGGCCGGCGCAGAGTTGTTCGTACGGGCTTTCGAGCGAATGAACCCGCAGCCGCGGGTGGCGTGCCAGCAACTGGCCGATCGCCACCGGCAGCACATGCGTCCGTGCCAGGGGCAAGCTGCCGACGGTGATCACGCCTTCCATCTGGCCGCTGGCCGCGGCAATGTCGTCCTCCAGGTAGCGCAGCTCGGCCAGCGCCCGATCGAAGCGCAGCACCCAGCGGGCGCCGGCGTCGGTCGGCATCAGGCCGCGCGCGGTGCGCAGGAAAAGCCGCTGGCCCAGCGCGTTTTCGAGCCGCGCGATCGCCGCGCTGATGGCCGGCTGAGACACGCCGAGTCGGCGGCCCACGGTGGGCATGTGGTGCACTTCGGCCAGCAGCGAGGCCGCCATCAGGCGCCGTTCATCGAACACCGCGCCCAGTGCGGCAGGCGAGGGCACGGCGCCCGCGGAAGCGGCTTCTTCCAGCACGCTGTGAAGCTCATGCTCGATGCGGCGCAGGCGCGCATGGGCCAGCTCGCCGGCCGGGGTGAGCAGCATGCCGCGGCCCTTGCGTTCGAACAGCGGGGTGCCGAGAGAATGTTCCAGCAGCCCGATGGAGCGGCTCACGGCCGAAGCGGCGCGCAGCAGCGATTCGGAGGAGGGGCGGATGCCGCCTTGACGGACCACGGCGCCGAGCGTGCGCAGGTTGTGCAGGGAGATCATGTGTTCGATGGTGCGGGTGATGCGGCGCGCGACAGGAGGAGCACCGATCGGAATGCGTCGATGCTGCCACAGGGCGCTCGGGGCGCCCATCAACGGATTGGAACGGTCACACCCGCATAAAGCAACCTTGGCCAGTGCCGGCGTTCGCACACTGGCGGCAGCCGCCCGCGACCTCGCCGGCCCGTCAAGACAACTTTCTTACAGACACATCGAGGACTCCAACATGAGCAGCAGCATTCTCGGCATCATCGGTTTCGGAGAAGTCGGCGGCATCTTCGGCCGCGGCCTCCGCGACAAGCCCGGCGTTGGCGCCGTGCACGCGTGGGACACCAGGTTTTCCGGCAGCGACGATGGCGCCGAGGCCGCGCGAGCGGCGGCCAGAATCGACGGCATCCAGCCAGCCCGGGACATGGCCGAGCTCTGCGCTCGCGCCAACCTGCTGGTGTCGGCCGTGACGGCGTCCAACACCCTGGCGGTGGCTGAAGAGGCCGCCCGGCACGTGCAGCCGGGCAGTGTGTTTCTCGACCTGAACTCCGCCTCGCCCGGCAGCAAGCAGCGCGCCGCGGCCGTGATCGAGGCCGCCGGCGGCCGCTATGTGGAGGCAGGCGTCATGACCTCGGTGCCACCCTACGGCATCCGGGTGCCGATGCTGCTCGGCGGCCCCCACGCCGTGGCCCTGGCCGACCAGCTCGTGGCGTGGGGCATGGACGCCAAGGTGGTGTCCGACCAGTTGGGCATCGCCTCGGCCATCAAGATGAGCCGCAGCATCATGATCAAGGGGCTCGAGGCGCTCGTCATCGAGAGCTACACCAACGCGCGCCGCTACGGCGTCGAGGCGCATGTGCTGCCCACGCTCAAGGAAACCTTTCCGCAGATCGACTGGGACGCGCAGGGCGCGTACTTTTTCAGCCGCGTGGTACAGCACGGCAAGCGCCGGGCTGAAGAGATGCGCGAGTCGGCCAACACCGTGCGGGAAGGCGGCTTTGCGCCGCTGATGGCCTCGGCCATCGCCGAGAAGCAGGACTGGGTGGCGGGTCTCGCCCGCGACGGCGTGTTCGACGGCCTCGAGGCCAAGGCCCCGTGGCAGGCCTACGCCGACCGCCTCATCGCGCACGCCGGCAAGCCCTGAAAAAAGCCTGC
>JAQGNA010000150.1 GCA_028292075.1 Rhodoferax sp.
TATGGACGCAGCGACCTGGCCGAGCCCTATGCCTGGCTCGATTTCGACAACGCCTTGGGTGCGCGCATGGCCACCGAGAGGCTGATCGGTTTTGGTCACCGCGCCATCGGCTACATCGGCGCGCCAGCGGCGTACAACTTCGCGGCGCTGCGGCTGCGCGGCTTCACCGAGGCCATGCAGGCTGCGAATCTGCGCGTGCAACCGGCGCTGGTGCAACAGGTGGGACTCGACATGGGCGCGGGCTATGCCGCCATGGTGTGGCTGCTCGACCTGCCGTCTCCACCCACCGCGGTGCTGGTGGACAACCATCTTGCCGGGGTGGGCGCGGTGCATGCGGCGCTGCAGGCCGGCAAGGTACTGGGCCGTGACCTGTCGGTCATCGTGTACGACGGTGTGGGCGCCGACGCGGTGGTGATGCGCAATGCCATCACGGCGGTGGTCCAGTCGACGGCCATTGCGATCGCGGACACGCTGGTCGACTTTACACTTGCAAGGTTGAACGGCGAACCGCCCGAAACCCTGCAGCACCTCGGCCTGCCAGAGCTGCTGCCCGGAGACAGCGACGGCCCGGCGCCCCTGTGAGCCCCGGCCGCCGTGCCCCGCCACCTGTTGCACCAACGACGCCATGCACAAAAGACTGCTCTTGACCACCACGGCCGCCTTCGCGGTCACCGCCTTCACCGCCCTGATCGGCGTTGGCACCTCACAGGCCCAGACGGCCACGCCGACCCGGCCCTTGCGCATCATCGTGCCGTATGCGGCCGGTGGCCCGATCGACGTGACAGCGCGCATCGTGGCCGAGCGCGTAAAGGACTCGCTCGGCCCGGTGATCATCGAGAACCGGCCCGGTGCGGGCGGCAACATCGGTGCCGACGCGGTGGCCAAGTCAGCACCCGATGGCATGACGATCGGCATTGCCGCCACTGCCACCAACGCAGTCAACCCCTGGCTTTACAGCCGCATGCCGTTCAATGCCGCAACCGACTTCGCGCCGATCACGCAGATGGTGCGTGTGCCGAACGTGCTGGTGATGAACGCCGACACCGCGAACCGCCTCAAGATCCGCACGCTGGCCGACCTCATCGCCTATGCCAAGGCCAACCCGGCCAAGCTGAATTACGCCTCTGGCGGCAACGGCAGCGCCGGGCATCTGGCGGGGGAAATGTTCAAGGCGCAGGCCGGCATCTTCGCCGTGCACATCCCTTACAACGGCGGCAACCCGGCTCAGCTGGCGCTGTTGTCCGGCCAGGTTGACTTCAACATCGACAACCTGGCCACGGCCGCGCCCAACATCCGCTCAGGCAAGCTGAAGGCGCTGGCCGTGACCACCGCCGCCCGCTCCACCGCCCTGCCCGACGTGCCGCCGATCGCGGACACACTGAAGGGCTTCGCCATCGACACCTGGTGGGGCCTGGTGGCGCCAGCGCAGACGCCGAAGGATGTGATCGCCAAACTCAACCAGGCCTTCGTGGCCGCGCTGAACGCGCCGGAAACGCACACACGGTTCGCCAACCTGCTGGCCGAGCCGGCGCCGAGCACGCCGGAGGCTTTTGGCAGCTTCATGCAGGCCGAATTGGCGAAGTATGAAAAAGTGGTGAAAGCCTCGGGCGCAAAGGTCGACTGAGCCGGAAGAGAGCCAAGTCGCCAGGCGCCGACATGCCGCCGGCCGGCCCGGTTCAGTGGGCCTTGACTTCCTTGACCTGCACGTCGGTGACATCGGCCACGTCGAGCAGATCAGGCCGGCCACGGCCTTGGCCGTTCACCGTGGGCCCGCCCGGCGCAGCGGCGCGGCCGCGGGGTTGCCAGCGCTCGCCGGCGCGAAACACGCTCTGCCAGCCAGCGCCCGGATCGACGCGCATCACCCATGGCGTTACCGGCCGCCCGGTGAGCCGCGCCCACATGGCGCGCACGCCCCATGCCGAGGCGAGCAACATCACCACCACCAGCAGGCTGGCCGCGAACACCAGCGCCACGCCCACCAGCAACAGCCGCAGGACGAAGCGGACCAGCCCAGCTGCAAAATTGTTCAAGAGAGACCTCCAGGTTTGACCGGGCTCAAGCCCCACGCGGGGATTTGAACATGGCCGACAAAGAGACCACGGTCGGCAGGGACGAAGCCGCTACCATCGCGCAAATGAGAGGTCTTCGATGGAATTCAAGGACTATTACAAAGTGATGGGCCTGGCGCGCGACGCCAGTGCCGACGACATCAAGCGCGCCTATCGCCAACTGGCGCGCAAGCACCATCCCGACGTCAACAAGGAAGCCGGGGCCGAACAGCGCTTCAAGGACATCGGCGAGGCCTACGCCGTGCTGAAGGACCCGGAGAAACGCGCCGCCTACGACGCGCTTGGCACCCAGCGGGAGGGCCAGGAGTTCCGCCCACCACCGGACTGGAACGCCAACCGGGCCCACCCGCGCGACCCCGCGAGCGGCGCCGACGACGAGCAGTTCGACGACGCCAGCGACTTCTTCGAGACCCTGTTTCGACACGGTTTCGGCGGCGTTGGCGGTGGCGGTGTTGGTGGCGGAGGCCATGCGGGCCGCGCCGGCGCCGCGTCGCACGGCTTCGATGCCGATGGCCAGGACCAGTACGCCAAGGTGCTGATCACGCTCGAGGACAGCTATGCCGGCGCTACCCGGCGCATCGTGCTGCGCGTGCCCGAGCGCGACGACCAGGGCGGCGTGCATCTGCGCGAGCAGCAACTCGACGTGACGATTCCGCGCGGCGTGCGGGCCGGCCAGCACATCCGCCTGGCGGGCCGCGGCGCCCCCGGCATGGGCAACGGCAAACCGGGCGATCTGCTGCTCGAGGTGGCTTTCGAACCGCATGCGCATTACCGCGTCGACCAGCGCGACGTCTATCTCGACCTGCCGGTCAGCCCATGGGAGGCCGCACTGGGCGCCGAGATCGCCGTACCCACGCCCAACGGCGAGGTGGAACTCAAGATTCCAGCCGGCTCCACCGCGGGCCGCAAGCTGCGCCTGAAGGGACGCGGCCTGCCCGGCAACACACCGGGTGACTTTTACTTCGTGCTGCAGATCGCCCTCCCGGCCGCCGAGGGCGATGCGGCCACCCAGGTGTACCGCGACATGGCCGCCAAGTTCGCATCGTTCAACCCCCGCGCCAAACTGGGAGTCACGCCATGAACCAGCCAGCCCCGAACGTCGTCGGCCAGATCCATGAAGAACAGTCCGGCCTGACGCTGGCCGATCTCTGTCAGCACTGCCGGGTGCAGCGCACGCTCATCGTCGAATGGGTGGAGGAAGGCGTGCTCAGCCCGCAGGGCCAGGCGCCAGAGGAATGGCGCTTCACCGGCGTGCACGTGCAGCGCGCCCGCGTGGCCGTGCGGCTGCAGCGCGACCTCGGCGTGAACCATGCCGGCGCGGCATTGGCTTTGCAACTGCTCGATGAGATCGACAAGTTGAAGGCACGGCTGCACGCCAGCGGCGAACGCTGAACCGCCGACGGAACGCCCAAGAAAAAGCGGCCGGCACCCGAGGGTAGCGGCCGCTTTCGTGCGCCTCAGTCAGCGCTGCGCCATCAGCGCTGCGGCATCAGTGCAACGGGCGGCCGAAGCTGAACTGCCCGGGCGCCTGGATCGGGTCCACGTCGACGGGAATCACGTCCTTCGGCAGGAACGCGCCTTCTAGCAGCAGCTTCGACAGCGGGTTCTCGATCCGCTGCTGAATGGCCCGCTTGAGCGGACGCGCACCGAACACCGGGTCGAAGCCGACCTTGGCCAGCTCGGCCAGCGCGGCGGGCGTGATCTCCAGCGTCAGGTCCATCTTGGCCAGGCGGGCCTGCAGCACCTTCATCTGGATCGCGGCGATGGCCTCGATGTTCTTCGCGTCGAGCGCATGGAACACCACGGTCTCGTCGATCCGGTTCAGGAACTCGGGCCGGAAGTAGTTCTTCAGTTCGTCCTGCACCGCGTCCTTGATGTCTTCCGCATCGCGGCCCACCATGCTCTGGATGATGGGCGAGCCGATGTTGCTGGTCATCACGATCACCGTGTTCTTGAAGTCCACGGTGCGGCCCTGGCCGTCGGTCAGCCGGCCATCGTCGAGCACCTGCAGCAGCACGTTGAACACGTCAGGATGCGCCTTCTCGACCTCGTCGAGCAGCAGCACGCTGTAGGGCTTGCGGCGCACGGCCTCGGTCTGGTAGCCGCCCTCTTCGTAGCCCACGTAGCCGGGCGGCGCGCCGATCAGCCGGGCCACCGAATGCTTCTCCATGAACTCGCTCATGTCGATGCGCACCAGGTGGTCTTCGGCGTCGAACAGAAAACCCGCCAGCGCCTTGCACAGCTCGGTCTTGCCCACGCCCGTGGGGCCGAGGAACAGGAACGAACCCGTCGGCCGGTTCGGGTCTGAAAGACCGGCACGCGAGCGGCGGATGGCACTGGCCACCGCGGTGATCGCCTCGTCCTGCCCAACCACGCGCTCGTGCAGCTTGGTTTCCATTTGCAGGAGCTTGTCGCGCTCGCCCTGCATCAGCTTGCTCACCGGAATGCCGGTCGCCCGCGCCACCACCTCGGCGATTTCTTCCGCCCCGACCTGGGTGCGCAGCAGCCGCGGCGCGCTGGCCGTGCCCTTGTTCGACTCTTTGTCCTGCGTTTCCTTGAGCTGCTTCTCCAGCTCGGGCAGCTTGCCGTATTGGAGCTCGGCCACCGAGTTGAAATCGCCCTTGCGCTTGAGTTCCTCGATCTGGAAACGCATCTTGTCGATGGCCTCCATCACCTGCGCACTGCCCTGGGCCTGCGCCTTCTCGGACTGCCAGATCTCGTCGTAGTCGGCGATCTCCTTCTGCAGCTTGGCGATCTCTTCCTCGATCAGGCCGAAGCGCTTGATGGACGACTCGTCCTTCTCGCGGCGCACCGCCTCGCGCTCGATCTGCAGCTGGATCAGCCGGCGGTCGAGCCGGTCCATCACCTCGGGCTTGGAATCCATCTCGATCTTGATCTTGGCCGCGGCCTCGTCGATGAGGTCGATGGCCTTGTCGGGCAGGAAGCGGTCGGTGATGTAGCGGTCGCTCAGCTCGGCCGCGGCCACGATGGCCGGGTCGGTGATCTGCACGCCATGGTGCACCTCGTACTTCTCCTGCAGGCCGCGAAGAATGGCGATGGTGGCCTCCACCGTGGGCTCGCCCACCAAAATCTTCTGGAAGCGGCGCTCGAGCGCGGCGTCCTTCTCGATGTACTTGCGGTATTCGTCGAGCGTGGTGGCGCCCACGCAGTGCAGTTCGCCACGCGCCAGGGCCGGCTTGAGCATGTTGCCGGGGTCCTTGGCGCCCTCGGCCTTGCCGGCACCCACCATGGTGTGCAGCTCGTCGATGTAGACGATGGTCTGGCCTTCGTCCTGGGCCAGCTCGTTCAGCACCGACTTGAGCCGCTCCTCGAACTCGCCGCGGTACTTGGCGCCCGCCAGCAGCGCGGCCATGTCCAGGGACAGCACCCGCTTGTTCTTCAAGCTTTCCGGCACTTCGCCGGCGACGATGCGTTGCGCTAGGCCTTCGACGATGGCGGGGTCGGTGATGTCCACGCCGTGGTGGGCCTCGTACTTCTCCTGCA
>JAQGNA010000152.1 GCA_028292075.1 Rhodoferax sp.
CATCGCATCGTGTGATCGACGTCGATATGGCGGCCATTCTCTACACCTCTGGAAGTACCGGCAAACCAAAGGGAGTGGTCCTGTCCCACAGGAACATGGTGGCCGGCGCCAAAAGTGTGGCGTCCTACCTGCGCAATCACGCGGACGACACGCTGCTCGCCGCGCTGCCGCTGTCATTCGACGCCGGTTTCAGCCAGTTGACGACGGCTTTCCACGCTGGTGCCCGCGTGGTGCTCCTCAATTACCTCATGCCCCGTGACGTTTTGAAGGCAATGGAACGCGAGAAGGTGACTGGCCTGACCGACGTGCCTCCGCTCTACAATCAACTGACGCACCTCGAATGGCCTAAGCCGATTGGAGACCACCTGCGCTATTTCGCCAACACCGGCGGCCGCATGCCTGGCGAAACGCTGACCCTGTTGCGCGAAAGGGTGCCCAAGGCGCAACCGTTCCTGATGTATGGCCTCACCGAGGCGTTCCGCTCGACCTACCTTCCGCCCGACGAAGTGGATCGCCGTCCCGACTCGATTGGCAAGGCCATTCCCAATGCCGAAATTCTGGTCCTCCGGGAAGACGGTTCGCCCTGCGCACCTGACGAACCAGGCGAACTGGTCCACCGCGGTGCGCTGGTTGGCATGGGCTATTGGAATGACGCCGAGAAAACCGCCGAACGCTACAAGCTTCTTGCCGCAGACGCGCCTGGACGCCAGGCCGGCCTGCAGTTACCCGAATATGCTGTCTTCTCCGGCGACACGGTTCGACAGGACGCAGAAGGGTTTCTTTACTTCATCGGCCGGCGGGACGAAATGATCAAGTCGTCCGGTTATCGCATCAGCCCGACCGAAGTCGAGGAGGTGCTTTACGCCACCCGGCTGGTGGGCGAATGCGTGGCCTTCGGTGTAGAGCATCCAACCTGGGGGCAAGCCGTGCAGGTGATCGCCACCGCGCCCGACGGTGCAATGCTCGACACGGCCGCGCTGCTCGCCGCCTGCCGCTCGCGCATGCCGGCCTACATGGTGCCGGCGGGGGTCGAGGTGGTCGGCGGTCCGTTGCCGCGCAATCCCAACGGCAAGATCGATCGCAAGCTTCTGTCCACCGGCTGGGCCGAGCGCCAGGCCCAATGAATTCACCCTACCAGAACATGTCAGAACGCATCCTTCCCGTCCACGCCTCCTTGCCACAATTTCCCATCAGCGAGGGGGAACTTGTGATTGGCGGAGAACGGTTGTCGCTGTTGGCGGCACGCGTGGGACAGACGCCTTTCTACGCCTACGACCGCGGTCACCTGCGCCAGCGCGTTGCAGAGCTTCGCGCCGCGTTGCCCGCGAGTGTCAAGTTGCATTACGCGATGAAGGCCAATCCAATGCCTGCCGTGGTCGGGCTCATGGCAGGGCTTGTGGACGGGATCGACGTGGCTTCCGCCGGCGAATTGAAGGTCGCGCTCGACGCAGGGGCCGATGCAAGGGAGGTCAGTTTTGCCGGCCCAGGAAAGCGTCAGATCGAACTGCAACAGGCGGTGGCGTCCCGGGTGCTCATCAATGTCGAGTCGATGCGCGAGGTGGTTTTGCTTGAAGGCATTTCACAGCGGCTCGGGCAGCCTGCGCGCGTGGCGGTCCGGGTCAACCCGGATTTCGAACTGAAGGGCTCGGGCATGAAGATGGGCGGTGGGCCAAAGCAGTTTGGCGTTGACGTCGAAGCCATGCCCGAATTGCTGGCCGCGGTGGGTCGGGCGGGGCTGGCTTTCGAGGGCTTCCACCTGTTTGCCGGGTCACAAAACCTTCGGCCTGAGTCGATCTGCGAGGCGCAGCAAAAGTCTTACGCCCTGGCGGTCCGCCTTGCGCAGGACGCGCCGGCGCCGGTGCGGTTCCTCAACCTCGGTGGCGGCTTCGGCATCCCTTACTTCCCGGGTGAACAGCGTCTCGACCTGCGCTCCATCGGCGACAACCTCGGCGAATTGTCGGAGCGGGCCCGGGGCGAACTGCCAGAGGCGTCGTTCGTCATCGAGCTGGGGCGCTATCTGGTCGGTGAAGCCGGCGTTTATGTCGCTCGCATCATCGACCGCAAGGTTTCGCGCGGGCAGGTCTTCCTGGTGACCGACGGCGGACTTCATCACCACTTGTCTGCTTCCGGCAATTTTGGCCAGGTGGTGCGCAAGAACTACCCCGTCACCATCGGCAACAAGGCTGACGCGGCAGTCCGGGAGCCGGCATCGGTGGTGGGGCCGCTGTGCACGCCGCTCGACCTCCTGGCAGACCGGATGGACCTGCCTGCGGCAGAGGAGGGCGACCTGGTCGTGGTGTTCCAGTCGGGTGCCTACGGTGCCAGCGCCAGCCCTCACGGTTTCCTGGGCCACCCGCCTTGCGTCGAGGTTCTGGTCTAGCGGTCGAACCGGGCCCGCACGCGTGATGCGCCGTGCGGCGAAGGCTGTCGGCGTGGCCCAATGGCCGGCCTCGCTGATCGCCTGTCTCTGCTTTTTCGCGGGTGGGACGCTGGCCTGGCACCATCCGTTGGTTCCCGTGTTGGCACTGGCGGCCTTCTACGGGCTGACCGTGGCGACGGCCTGGCGTCCGGGTCTGTGGTTGTTCCTTGTGCCGGCGGCTTTGCCCATGGCGAACTTTGCTCCGTGGACGGGTTGGTTGCTGGCCGATGAATTCGATCTGCTGATGCTCGCCTG
>JAQGNA010000378.1 GCA_028292075.1 Rhodoferax sp.
AAGGCAAGGGCGACCAGCGCCAAAGCGCGGACGGACTTCTTCGGTGACAACGTGAACTTCATGGCATCCTCCCTTTTGGTTACATCAGGAAACTTGCTCAGCAAGGGACATGCCAGGCACGCGCGGCCGAAACAAGTCAGCCGGCGTTGACTTTGGCCCAGGACCGTGGCGGCTGCACCAATGTCGCGTTCCGCGTACAAGACGGCCCCGTTTACGGCACCGGCCATGTCAGACGGCGCACCCGGCAGGTGCGGTCGCACTGGCACTGGCACTGGCACTGGCACTGGCACTGGCACTGGCACTGGCACTGGCAACCGCGGCAGGAGACGAAGCAAGGAGGCGGTGAGGAGATGCGCGGATGAGCGCAGGGCCAGTGCTCAGAAAGTGCACCGAAAGTGCGAGGAAAGCCAAGGCAAAACGCCGGGCTTAACATCGCCGCATGCCTTTCACCTCCCGGCAGCGCCTGGCCCTGGCGCTGATCTTCCTGACCCCCGCCTTCTGGGCCGTCAACTACCTGGTGGCCCGCCGCGCGCCCGGTGTGATCGAGCCGCACCTGCTTGCCATGCTGCGCTGGCTGGGCGCAGGCGCGATCTTCGCCGCGGTCAACTGGCGCGAGCTGCGGCGGGAACGGCGCCACATCGCTGCGGAGGGCTGGCGCTTCGTGGTGCTGGGTGCGCTCGGCATGTACATCTGCGGCGCCTGGGTCTACATCGGCGGCCGCACCACCACGGCGGTGAACATCGCACTCATCTATGCGCTGTCGCCCATCTTCATCGTGCTGGCTTCGGCCTGGTGGCTGCGCGAGCGGTTCGACCGGCGCCAGGCCCTGGGCATTGCGCTGGCGCTGGCCGGCGTGCTGCATGTGATCCTGCGCGGGCAATGGGCGGCGCTGGGCTCGGTTCAGTTCGTGCCCGGCGACGGCTGGATCCTGGCGGCGGCCCTGGCGTGGTCGGGCTATGCGCTGCTGCTCAAGCGATGGCCCAGCGCGTTCAGCCCCGGCGCGCGGCTGGCATTGATCAGCGCCGCCGGCATCATGGTGCTCGCGCCATTCGCGGCCTGGGACGTGGCCACCGGTCTCCGGCCCGCGCTGAGCGCCGAGGGCCTGGTGCTGGTGCTGGCATCGGCCCTGCTCCCGGGCTGCGCGGCCTACTGGTCCTATGCGGTGATCCAGCAGGAACTCGGCGCGGCCCGGGCCAGCGTGATCCAATACCTGGGGCCGCTCTATGCGGCGGGGTTGGGCTGGCTGGTGCTGCGCGAACCCGTGCATGCCCACCATGCCATCGGCCTGGCGCTGGTGCTCGGCGGCATCTACCTGGTGACGCGGGCACAGGTGGCGCGCCACACGACCACCGTGCCTGCAGCGGCAACCCCGGGCACCTTTCCTCCCACCACGCCGGCATCGCGCCAGCACGCCGTCCGCACCGACTGAAGGGCCCGCCATGGACAAACACTTTCTCTCGCCCCTGTTCAACCCCGGCGCCATCGTGGTGCTCGGCGGCAAGCCCGACGACGCGGCCGACCAGACAGCGCAGGCCCGCGTGCTGCAGGCCGCGCTGCGGGCCCAGCGCTTCACCGGCACCATCACCTGGCTGGACACCCACACCAGCGGCACGTTGGCCGACCTGGCCCAGGTGCGCGCCGACCTGGCCGTCATTGCGCTGCCGCCGGAGGAGATCGCCGGCGCGCTGGAGATCGCCGGGCGCATCAAGTGCAGCGCGGCGATGGTGGTTTCATCGGGCATCGGCGCCGCGCAGGCCGCCGAACTGCATCGCCTGGCCCACCGCGCGAACCTCTATCTGCTCGGCCCCAACGGCATGGGGTTCCAGCGCCCGCACCTCCAGCTGAATGCCAGCGTGGCCGGCGCGCTGGGGGCGCCCGGGTCGCTCGGACTGGTGTCGCAGTCGGGGGCGCTCACCGCGTCCATCCTCGACTGGGCGCGGCAGAACGGCGTGGGCTTTTCGGCTGTCGTCTCGCTCGGGCCCCAGCCATCGGTGGACATGGCCCAGGTGCTCGACTTCCTGGCCTCCGACCCGCAGACGCGCAGCATCGTCGTGTATCTGGAGGGCATCACCCATGCCCGCCGCTTCATGAGCGCATTGCGCGCGGCCGCCAGCGCCAAGCCGGTGGTGGTGCTGAAGGCCGGGCGCAAGGCCGCGGGCAACCAGGCGGCGCTCACGCATTCAGGCGCGATCGTCGGCAGCGACGACGTGTTCGATGCCGCGCTGCGCCGCGCCGGCGCGGTGCGGGTGCGGTCCTTCGTGCAACTGTTCTCGGCAGCCAAGTGCCTGGCCTCGCGCTACCGGCCAGTGGGCCGGCGCCTGGCCATCGTGACCAACGGCGGCGGCCCCGGCGTGCTGGCCGCCGACTGGATCAGCGAGATCGAACTGCAGCTCGGCACGCTCACCGCCGGCCAGGCCGAAGCCCTGCAGCCCCGGCTTGCGCCGCTGGCATCGCTGCACGACCTGATCGACCTTTCGGAGGAGGCCGATGCGGCCCATTTCCGCCTGGCGGTCGAGGCCGCCGGCAAGGCGCCGCAGATCGACGGCATCCTGGTGATCTATTCGCCCAAGACGCAGTGCGACGCAGGCGCCATCGCCCAGGCCCTGGCCGACGTGCAGGGCCAGCTCGGCAAACCACTCCTGACCTGCTGGATGGGCGAGGCCTCGGTCGGCCCGGCCCGGGGCATCCTGAACGCGGCGGCCATTCCCACCTTCCGCACACCCGAGGCCGCGGTCGGCGCGTTCGGCAACATCGCCTCGTTCTACCTGAACCAACAGCTGCTGCAGCAGACGCCGTCGCCATTGGTCTCGAGCCTGGCCAAACCCGACGTCGAAGGCGCGCGGCTCCTCATTGAAGGCGTGCTGGCGGAGCGTCGCCAGGTGTTGACCGAGATGGAGTCGAAGGCGCTGCTGGCGGCCTTCCACATCCCCGTGACCCGCACCATCCTCGCGCGCAGTGCCAACGAAGCCATGCTGATCGCGAGCCAGCTGGGCTACCCGGTCGCGTTGAAGATCGACTCCCCCGACATTCCGCACAAGTCCGACGTGCAGGGGGTGGTGCTGAATGTGCTCAACGCCGTGGGCGTGCGCGACACCTACAACGAAATGGTGCAGAACGTCGCCCGGCTACAGCCGCAGGCGCGCATCAACGGCGTGACCATCCAGAACATGTCGGGCCAGAAGCGCGGGCGCGAGGTCTACATCGGCCTGGTCACCGACGACCCGTTCGGCCCGGTGATCGCCTTCGGCGCCGGCGGCACCATGATCGAATTGTTGAACGACCGGGCCATGGAACTGCCGCCCCTGAACCGCTTTCTGGCCCAGCACCTGATCGCCCGCTCGCGCGTGGCAGAGACGCTCGGCGACTGGCGTGGCGCGCCGGCCATCGACATGGAGGCGCTGGAGCAGGTGATGCTGCGGGTGTCGGAAATGGTCTGCGAGCTGCCGCAACTGCGCGAGATGGACATCAACCCCATCATCGTGGACGCCTCTGGCGCGCTAGCGGTGGACGCCCGCATCGTGGTCGACGGCGCCTCGCCCACGGCCCGGCCCTACCACCACCTGGCCATCCTGCCGTACCCCGCCCACCACGAACAGGTATGGCCGCTGCGGGGCGGCGGCGACTACACGGTGCGGCCGGTGCATCCGAACGACGCCACCATGCTGCAGCAGTTCGTGCGTGAACTTTCGCCCGAAAGCCGCTACTTCCGTTTCGTCTCTTCCATGCACGAGCTGCCGCCAAGCCTGCTGTCGCGCTTTACGCTGATCGACTACGACCGCGAGATGGCCCTGGTGGCGGTGGTGCGGGAGCGGCTGGTGGGCGCCGACGGCGAGACCGCGGACACCTCGCGCATCGTCGGCGTGTCGCGCTATATCACCAACCCGGACCGCACCACCTGTGAATTCTCGCTGGCCGTGGCCGACGCCTTCAGCGGCAAGGGCCTCGGCTCGCGCCTGATGCTGTCCATCATGGACTTCGCGCGGGAGAAAGGCCTGCAGGAAATGCAGGGCCTGGTGCTCACCCACAACCCGAACATGCTGAAGCTGATGAAGAAGCTCGGATTCGCGGTGAAGCCGTTCGCCGAAGACCCGGATTTCCGGCTGGTGACGCATGCACTGTGAGTTGGGGAAGGTTGGTCTGCCTTGAACCAGGCCCTTCGACAAGCTCAGGACGAACGGGGATGGGGCAACCCGTGACGGGGAGTCTCACCCGGTTTACACCGAGCCTCACCCGTTCGTGCTGAGCTTGTCGAAGCGGGCGCCCGCACCATGCTGGCACTCACACCCCGTTCGTGCTGAGCCTGTCGAAGCGGGCACCCGCACCATGCACGCACCCACAACCCGAACATGCTTAAGCTGATGAAGAAGCTCGGCTTCGGGCTCGTGACGCATGCGCTGTGAGTTGGGACAGGTTCGTTTGCCTTGACCGAGGCCCTTCGACAAGCTCAGGACGAACGGGGATGGGGCAACCCGTGACGGGGAGCCCCACCCGGTTCACGCCGAGCCTTAACCCGGTTCACGCCGAGCCTCACCCGGTTGCGCCGAGCCTCACCCGTTCGTGCTGAGCTTGTCGAAGCGGGCACCCGCACCTTGCCGGCACCCACACCCCGTTCGTGCTGAGCCTGTCGAAGCAGGCACCCGTACCATGCGGGCACTCACCCCGTTCGTGCTGAGCCTGTCGAAGCAGGCACCGGCACCATGCACGGACCCCACCACCCGAACATGCTTGAGCTGATGAAGAAGCTCGGCTTCGGGGTGAAGCCGTTCGCCGAGGACCCGGATTTCCGGCTGGTGACGCATGCACTGTGAGTTGGGGAAGGTTGGTCTGCCTTGAACCAG
>JAQGNA010000182.1 GCA_028292075.1 Rhodoferax sp.
TGTGCTTGACGCCGATGATCTTCGGGTGCGCCAGCAGCGCCAGCAGGTCGGCCGTGGACAGCGGCCGCGCCGACTTCGCGGGAAAGTTGTAGACGATCAGCGGCAACGGCGTGGCGTCGGCCAGCGCGCGGTAGTGGGCCAGCACCTCGGCCGCCGAAAAGTCGTAATAGAAGGGCGGAATCGCCGAGACGGCGTCGTAGCCCGCGTCGGCGGCCGCATGCGCCAGGCCGATGGCTTCGTCGGTGGCGATGGCGCCCACGTGCGCGATGAGCTTGGCCCGGCCATTCACCGCCCGTGCGAAGGCGGCCAGCACCGCTTGTCGTTCGGCTGGTGTCTGCAAAAAGGCTTCGCCGGTGCTGCCGCCGACGTAGAAGCCGTGCAAACCCTGGGCCAGCTGAAATTCGGCCAGCGGCGCCAGCATGCCGAGGTTCAGCGAGCCATCGGCGTGGAACGGCGTGACGAGCGCGGAGAACACGCCTCCGAGAGGGTGCGGTGGGCGGGTGGTGTCAGGCATCGGTGGTCCGGTTCAGGAAGGAAACGACAAGCGGGGAGCAAGGACGGACACGAAGCCGCCCCGCGCAGCTACTTGCCGTGCATCAGGTTCGGAAGCCACAGCGTGAGCGGCGGCCACAGCGAGATGGCGAGCAGCACCACCAGCAGCGGCACGAGCCACGGCAGAATCGCCCGCGACATCGTCTCGAAGCTGACGTCGGCGATGCGCGTCACCACGAAAAGCACCACGCCAATGGGCGGGTGGATGGTGCCCAGGATCAGGTTCAGCACCATGATCACGCCGAACTGCACCGGGTCGATGCCGTACTGGATGGCGGCCGGCACCAGGATCGGGATGAGAATGAGCATCGCCGCCAGCGCTTCCATGAAGCAGCCCACCAGCAGCATCAGCACGTTGGCCATCAGCAGAAAGGCCACCGGGCTGTGGATGGTGCCGACGATCAGCGGCGTGAGCGTCTGCGGCAGGCGCGAGATGGAGATGCACCACCCCAGCGCCCCGGCGGCCATCACCAGCACCAGCACGAGGCCGGTGGTCTCCGCCGTTTCCACGAGGATGGTCCCGAGCTGTTCGACCTGGAGCGTGCGGTACACCACGAACCCGAGGAACAGCGCGTACAGGCAGGCCACGGCCGCCGCTTCGGTGGGCGTCACCAGTCCGCTGAACATGCCGCCCAGGATGACCACCGGCGTCATCAGCGCGAAAAATCCGTTCAGGAAGGCGCGGCCGATGTTCAGAAAGCCGCCGAACGGCTTGCGCGCCATGCCTTCCCTGCGGGCAAAAAAGCCGACCATCACCATCAGGGAGATCGCCATCAGCACACCGGGAATCACGCCGGCCATGAACAGCTTGCCGATCGACACGTCGGCCGTCACGCCGTAGATCACCATCGGCAGCGACGGCGGAATGATCGGGCCGATGGTCGCCGCGGCCGCGGTGATGGCCGCCGCTGTTTCTGGCCGGTAGCCGGCGTTCTTCATGGCGCGGATCTCGATCGCGCCCGAGCCCGCCGCATCGGCCACGGCCGAGCCCACCATGCCGGCGAAGATCATGCTGGTCAGCACGCTGGCATGCGCATAGCCGCCGCGCACCCAGCCGATCACCGCGCTGGCGAATTCGACAATGCGGTCGGTGAGCCGCGCGGCGCCCAGGATGTTGCCCATCAAAATGAACAGCGGCGCCGCGATGATGGGGAACGAGTTCATCGACCCGGCCATCTTCTGCGGCAGCACCGTCACCGGCATGCCGCCCATCCACAAGAAGACGAGCGCCGCCAGCCCCATCGAGGCGAACAGTGGCAGCCCGCCCAGGATGGTCAGCAGCCAGCCGCCCGAGATCTTCAGCATCAACCCGGTCATGGCACGGTCGCCTTTACCCGCGGTGCCGTGCCGCGCAATTGGCGCGCGAGGTCGGCCAGCGCCTGCACCATGGTCACCAGGCCGGCCGGCAGCAGCGGCGCATACATCCACGCATTCGACAAGGGCAGGGCCAGCGCCTCGATGTCGGCATTGGTATGGACCAGGTGCACGCTGTACCAGGCGATCACGCCGCCGAACAGGGCCATCGCCATCTGAATGAGGCTTTCCGTCCAGCGCCACGGCTGATCGCCGAGCTTGTCCTGGAAAAAGCGGATGCGGATGTGGGCGTTGCGCCGCGTGGCGATCATCCAGCCCAGGCAGGCCAGCCAGATCATGAGGAAGCAGCTGCCTTCATCGGTCCAGCTCAGCGGATGCCCCGCCGCGCGCGACACGATGCCGGCCGTCACCACGGCCAGCAGCACCACGACCAGGCTGCCGGCCACGATGTTGAGCAGGCGGTCGAAAACGGCCAGCGGTCCAGGCGAAGGCGCCCGCGCCGCATGGGGCAGCACCGAGGGAATGGCGCTCATAGCGCGAGCAGCGATTCGAAGGTGCCCTTGCCCCATTTGTCGGCAAACATGGCGGGCACCTTGTCGAGCACCGGCTTGCGCCAGGCGGCGAGGTCCGGCTCGATCACCGTCATGCCGGCGGTCTTGAAGGTGCCCACCAGCGCCGATTCCTGGCTCAGCAGTTCCTTGTCCTGCCAGGCGGCACCGCTGGCCAGCGCGGCCTGCATGAGGTCGCGGTCGGCCGGCTTCAGGCCCTTCCAGAAAGCCTCGTTCACGATCACCATGCGCGGCGTGATGATGTGCTCGGTCAGCACCAGGAATTTCTGCACCTCGAAGAACTTGCCGCTCTGGATGGTGGGCAGGGGGTTCTCCTGGCCGTCGACCGCGCCCTGGCTCAGCGCCAGGTACAGCTCGCCGAAGGCAATGGGCGTGGCCCGCGCGCCCCAGGCTTCGGCCATGGCGCGGAAGGTGTCCACCGGCGGCACACGCAGCTTGAAGCCGACCATGTCGGCCGGCGTGCGCACGGGCTTGTTGGCGGTCAGATGGCGTTTGCCGTAATAGGTGATGTTGAGCATGCGCATGTTGCGCCGGGCGGTCAGGTCGTCGTTCAGCTTGGCGAACAGCGGCGTGCCGGCGGCCTTGGCCATGTGAGCCGCGTCGCGCCAGAGGTACGGCGCCTCGATCACCGACAGCTGCGGCAGAAAGGCGCCGAGCGCGCCGGCGCCGTCGGTCGTCAGCTGCAGCGCGCCGGCGGAGACGGCTTCGATCATGTCCTT
>JAQGNA010000186.1 GCA_028292075.1 Rhodoferax sp.
GGGCATTGGTGGCTTGCGGAAGTTGAAATCTGATCATAGGGGCGCGCCCGTGAAACACCTTCGACAGCGACGTTCCAAGCGCAACAGTGTGTGAGTTGCGCCGCCATGATGTCACGCCGCCCGCCGACGAATCGGGCGCCGATCCACGGCGACTCGCATTCACTCGTTGGCTGCCTTGGCGCCGGTCGCCACCACGTCGAGCAAGGTTGACAAGGCCAGGTCTGCGGCGCGCGGCTTCGACACACAATAGGCCAGTGGAAGCGGCGAAACAGCATGGCGCCGACGAAGCCACCTGAAGCTCGCCGGTCATGCCGAGGGACACACCACGCGCCAGCCGCGCCGCGCTGGCGCCCTGGTCAAGCACCGCACGGGCTTTGGGGATGAAGGCCTGCCCGGCCGCGGTGAGCCGCACTTCCTTGCGGGTGCGCGTGAACTGGCGCACGCCGATGAAGGCTTCGAGCTGCTGGATGTGGAGGCTCAACGGCGCCAGCTGAGCGGCATTGCCGCCGGTGTCTTCAGGCCCCCAAATGTGGGGCAGGCCCGGTCGGTGCCGTGGCTTGCGCCGGACTCTCTGCGTAAGCCGCGTCGATCTGCTCGTTGATGGTGTTCCACAGCGGCTTGATCAGCACGCGCAGCGACTCGAACATGCCTTCCACACGCAGCATGGACGGCACGCGCTGGCCGCGGTGTTCTACCGGGCCGCCGATCGGCACGATGTGCACACCGAGCTTGGCGAAGTGTTCCGCCAGGCGCGGCTCGGTCAGGGTGAAAAGGTATTCGATGCCCTGGCGCCGCGCCATCGCCACCGCGCCGATGTACAGGCTCACCGGGATGAACGGGAAGCGCGGTTGCTGGTCGCTGCCGAAGTCGTTGTCGGAAATGACCGCCGCGCTTTGCTGTTCGCCCTTGCGTCGGCGGAACTCGGACAGCACCGCGAGGCGGGAGACTTCGGCGATCTTGTGCCGGGGGAGCTTTGCCGGGTCGATGATGCTGCGGTCGAGCGTGTTGCGGCAGGTGAGCTCGAAGGGCAGGGGCGCGTCGGGTGCCGTGGCGTCGGTCAGCACCACGCGGGCGCAACCGACGAGCCGGGCCGGGTCCTGCGCCGTGCGCACCAGGCAGTGCACGGAGCGTGCGTCGTACTGGTCGGTCTCGCGCTGGCTCTCGCGGACCGGTTCGAAGCCGAGTTCGCGGGCATAGACATCGTGGCGGATGAAGAACACGTCTTCGACCCGTGCCGGTTCGAGCGCGGGTGCGATGGAAAAATAGCTTTTGTAACCATCGCCGAGATTGGCTCTTGTGCGTTCAGACATGGAAAACCTCTTGATTCGCTTCGAGGGCAGCGCCCGTCGGTCACTTTCGATCGTCCGACGCACCGTACCGTCTTTGTTTCTACTGTAAAGACCCGTTACGTTTAGATCTTCGGCGATTATTCCCGAAACTTCAATCCGAAGTCGCCCATGGTGCGCCTGAAACCGGGCATTTTTGTGGCACGAGTATGGCGATCTCATCGCTACGACGCAGCATCCGTACCTGCGCCAGCCGATGCCGGCACGGCACCAAAGTCAGCAACCGTTGAGAACCAGCGACCAGGGCGTCTTTTGCCAGGCGACGACTTCCTCGCGCAGCAGGTGCGCCGACTGCGGAAACGCCTCGGCCCAGCCGTTCCGGCATTGCAGCAGGAACTGCGAAGGCAGGGCCGCGCTGCGGGTGAGCTGCATGCCCTGGACGTCGGGGTCGCGCCGGGCATGGCACAGGATGACGGCCAGGCGCAGCGACATCAACTGCTGCATGAAGAGCGCGTCGCCGAAGTCGACCTCGAGCTTCCTGAGTTTGCCGCGGTGGCCCAGCACCAGCTGGCTCAGGCGGTGCAGTTCAGAAAGCGCAAAGCCGGGCGCATCGGCATGGTCGATGATGTAGGCGCCATGCTTGTGGTATTCGCTGTGCGAGATGTGGCAGCCGATCTCGTGCAGCTGCGCGGCCCAGTGCAGCTTGCGCTGGGAGCGGCCGATCTCGACCGCGGCCACGCCGGCCTGCTTTTGCATCTGCGCGAAGAGCTGGCTGGCGGTGTCGCCCACGCGGCGCACCTGCTCGGGCTCGGCATTGAAGTTCACCGCCAGGCGCTGCACCGAGGCGCTGCGCAGGTCGGTCTGGTCCTGCTCGCGTTCGACCAGGTCATAGAGCACGCCGTGCCGCAGTGCGCCGTTGGCGGCCTGCATTTCCTCGATGCCGAGCAGGTCGAACAGGGCGCGCAGCACGCTGATGCCGCCGCCGATCACCAGCTTGCGGTCGTCCTTCATGCCGTCGATGCGCAGCCGCTCCACGGTCTGGGCCTTGAGGAGTTGCTCGGAAAGCCATTCAAGGCCGCGCCGGTCGATCATGCCGGGCGCCCAGCCGGCGGCGCCCAGGATGTCGGCCACCGCACCCACGGTGCCCGATGCACCGTAGGCCACGTCCCAGGCATCGCGCCGGTAGGCGTTCAGGGCCTCGTCGAGCACGGCCTTGGCGGCGATCTCGGCGATGCGAAAGGCGTCTTTGGTGAAATGGCCCTGCGGAAAGTACTTCATGGACCAGGCAACGCTGCCCACCCGGTACGACTCCATCGTGCGGGCGGTGAAGCCGTCACCCAGGATCATCTCGGTGGAGCGGCCGCCGATGTCGACCACCAGGCGGCGCTCGTCAGATTGCGGCAGCAGGCGCGAGACACCCTGGTAAATGAGCCGGGCCTCTTCGCGGCCGGGGATGACGTCGATCGGGAAGCCCAGCACCGTGTGGGCATGCGCCAGGAACTCGTCGCGGTTGCGGGCCTCGCGCAAGGTCTGCGTGGCCACGGCGCGCACCTGGCGCCGCTCGAAGCCGGCCAGCCGCTCGCCGAAGCGTGCCAGGCAGTCCCAGCCGCGCTGCATGGCGTCCCGGCTGAGGTTGCGTGCCTCGTCCAGGCCATTGCCCTGGCGCACGGTTTCTTTCAGGTATTCGGTCCGCTGGATGTGCCCGCGGTCGAGGCGGCCGATTTCCAGGCGAAAACTGTTGGAACCCAGATCGAGGGCGGCGAGGAGAGTACCGTTTTGCATGGTGTGCCTGATTTTCGTGCGCAGCATAGCATCCGTTGAGGTCGATTCGGGCTGTGCCCGCTGTCCAGCATGTTGGGCAAAGTAACACGCCGTCACTGGTTGCTGCTACAGAAAGGGGAGCAGATGCGCGCTGGCCCGCATGGGCGCGGGCCGGGGCGTCGAGGTCACGGCGCTGCCATGCGCGGGGGCACCTTACGCCTCCTCCGTGACGGCTGCGTGAACGGACCGCATGCCGTGTCACGCCGCTGCAGCCGCACGGCAAAAGCGGCCAGCCGCTGCCAGGGCAACCCGGAACGTGGCCATGGGCCGGCGAGTCTGTCACGGCCCTGTCACACAAGCTTCTTAAATTCTCCCCATCGCGGTGCTGATCCGCCATGCCTCCTTCCACAGAACGTCCTTCTCCACTTTTCTTCCCAGGGATCCTCAGATGAACGCAAGCTTCAAGATCGCCATGACCAGCCTCGCTGGCGCCGTCGCCTTTTCCTTTGCCGGCGCCGCACTGGCGCAGGACGTGACCGGTGCCGGTGCGAGCTTTCCCGCGCCGCTGTATGCCAAGTGGGCGTCCGACTACAACAAGGCCACCGGCGTGAAGATCAACTACCAGTCCGTGGGCTCCGGCGCCGGCCTGAAGCAGATCGAGGCCAAGACGGTCGATTTCGGCGCGTCCGACGCTCCGCTCACCGACGACGAACTCAAGGCCAAGGGCCTGATGCAGTTCCCTACCGTCATTGGCGGCGTGGTGCCCGTGGTCAACATCCAGGGCATCAAGCCGGGCGAACTGAAGCTGAGCGGCCCGGTGCTGGGTGACATCTACCTCGGCAAGATCACCAAGTGGAACGACCCGGCCATCAAGGCGCTGAACGGCTCCCTGGCCTTGCCCGATGCCGCCATCGCCCCGGTGCGCCGCGCCGATGGTTCAGGCACCAGCTTCGCCTTCACCAACTACCTGAGCCAGGTCAACCCCGAGTGGAAGAGCAAGGTCGGCGAAGGCACGGCCGTGAACTGGCCCACCGGCGCGGGTGGCAAGGGCAACGAAGGCGTCGCCGCTTTCGTGGGGCGCCTGCCCAACTCGATCGGCTATGTGGAATACGCCTACGTCAAGCAGAACAAGATGACCTACGCCCAGCTGCAGAACGCGGCCGGCACCTTCGTGACGCCGGACGACTCGGCCTTCAAGGCGGCCGCCGCCGGTGCCGACTGGGCCAAGAGCTTCTACCAGATCCTGAACAACAAGCCCGGCAAGGACGCCTGGCCCATCACCACGGCCACCTTCATCCTGATGCACACCGTGCATGAAATGCCCGAGAA
>JAQGNA010000198.1 GCA_028292075.1 Rhodoferax sp.
TGGTCGAACAATATCTTCATGTCCTCCACGCTGTCGTTGGCCACGCCGTCCTTGCCGTCTTCGCCCGTGTGGCGCGGGTGGTCGCTGTCGTAGCCCCGGTGGGTCGCCAGGTAGAACGCTAACGAGACGCCCTGCCCGCCGGCTGCCAGGGCCTTGCGGTAAAACGCATTGGACTCTTCAGCCGTCGAAAAGCCGGCGTACTGGCGAATCGTCCAGGGCCGCACCGCGTACATGGTGGCTTGCGGGCCGCGCAGATAAGGCTCGAAGCCCGGCAGCGTATTGGTGTAAGGCAGGCCTTGCAGATCTTCCGCGGTGTAGAGCGGCTTGACGGTAATGCCATCGGGCGTCGCCCAGCCCAGTGCACTGACATCGCCGCCCGGTGCGGATTTGGCGGCGGACTTGGTCCAATCGATCAAGTCAGACGGTTTGAATTCGGGCTGGTCTGCGGGCATGGCGGCACTTTTCAGGGTTGACCCCGCGGCCGCCACGGTGGCAGACGGAGGCGGATCGCGTCACACACCACGTTTCTTCAAACGCTCGCTGCAACGTGAAGGCAAGTCTACATCATTCATAATTATTGATGCAAAATACTGCAAAACCTGACCCGACATGGCCGCACTCACATTGACACCCCGCGCCCTCTATGAAGAGGTGGCCGAACTGCTGCGCCAGCGCATCTTCAACCGCGAGCTGCCGCCGGGCAGCTGGATCGACGAGCTCAAGCTGGCGGAGGAATACGGCATCAGCCGCACGCCCCTGCGCGAGGCGCTCAAGGTGCTGGCAACAGAAGGCCTGGTGACCATGAAGGTGCGCCGGGGCGCCTATGTGACCGAAGTGTCGGAGCGCGACCTCGCTGACGTCTACCACCTGCTCAGCCTGCTCGAAAGCGATGCGGCCGGCGTGGTGGCAGCCTGCGCCAGCGACGCCCAGCTCGCCGAATTGCAGGCACTGCATGCCGAACTCGAGGCCGCCACCGACGACAGGGAACGGTTTTTCACCATCAACGAGCGGTTTCACATGCGCCTGCTCGAGATCGCCGACAACCGCTGGCGCGACCAAATGGTGGCCGACCTCCGAAAAGTGATGAAGCTCAACCGGCACAACTCGCTGCTGAAGTCGGGGCGCATCGAGGAGTCGCTGCACGAGCATGCGCAGGTGATGGAGGCGTTGCTGGCGCGCGACCCCGCTGCCACGGTGGCCCGCATGCAGCTGCATTTCAGGAACGGGCTGGAAGCGGCGGCTTGAATCTACCGGCAGCGGTTATGAAATAAGCGCGAATCGGCTGCGCGAGAGAGCGGATCCCGCTCCATTGCCGAGCAGGTAACCGATGGCACGCCGACGCCACGCCCATCCCGCGCCAGCTGATGAACCTGTTGCGCGAGGCCGACCCGGAGGCCATCGGCTGCCTTGCCACCCATGCAGCGGTGTTGCGCGAACGACTTGGCGCTGCCTACGACGGCGTGCACCGCGCCATCGAATCGTACGAGTTCGAGGAAGCGCTGCTGTCCCGGGAGAACCTGGCGCCCGATCAGGCTGGCTGAACCAGCCTGGTGCCCGATCAGGCCGGCTGAGCCACGGTGGGGACTGCCCCCTCGGCCCGCGGCGCGCCCGCCGGCAGGGTGTGCGCCAGGCGCATCACCTCCCGCGGTGGCAGGGTCTTCAGGCGGTGATCGCTCCACACCTGGCGCCAACGGCGTGCGCCGGGCAGCCCATGGCGAAGGCCCAGCATGTGCCGGGCAATGGCGTACCAGGGCGTGCCGTCGGCCGCGGCGGCGCGCTCCATGTAAGCCACCATTTCAAGCTCGACCTCTTCGCGGGTGGACCAGGCCGGCGCCTGGGCGAAGAACGCCGCGTCGAAACCGGCCAGCAGCCAGGGGTTGTGGTACGCCTCCCGACCGATCATCACGCTGTCGACCTTGGCCAGTTGCTCGGCGACCTGGGCCTGGGTGGTGATGCCGCCGTTGATGCCGATGTGCAGATGCGGGAAATCGCGCTTCAGCCGGTGCACGTGCTCGTAGCGCAACGGCGGGATCTCGCGGTTCTCCTTCGGGCTCAGGCCCTTGAGCCAGGCGTTGCGCGCATGCACGATGAACGTGCTGCAGCCCGCCTCGCTGACCTGGCCGACAAAGTCGCGCACGAAGTCATAACTCTCGGTGCGGTCGATTCCAATGCGGTGCTTCACCGTCACAGGGATCGACACCGCATCAACCATGGCTTTCACGCCGTCGGCCACCAGCGCCGGTTCAGCCATCAGGCAGGCCCCGAAGGCGCCGCGCTGCACCCGCTCCGAAGGGCAGCCGCAGTTCAGATTGATCTCGTCGTAGCCCCAGGCCTCGCCCAGCTTTGCGCATTGCGCCAGGTCGGCCGGCTCACTGCCGCCGAGTTGCAGGGCCAAGGGATGCTCTTCGTCGTTGTAGCGCAGGTGCCTCGGCACATCGCCATGGACCAGCGCGCCGGTGGTCACCATCTCGGTGTAGAGCAGGGTGTGGCGGGACAAAAGACGGTGCAGATAACGGCAGTGCGCGTCGGTCCAGTCCATCATCGGGGCGACCGACACAGGCACCGCCAGCACGGTGGATTTCAGGGATGTTTGGTCTTCGATGTTCATCGGTGGTCGACGACGCCTGGTCAGTCGAGGGGTCAAAAAAGCAGCCGCCTATTTTCTCAGAAGCATCCTCCGGCCGTGGAAGGCACCGGGGAACAGGGTGGACTCGATATCACCTCTTGGGGTCAACGGAACTGTTTGGGGTTGGTCATTCGCAGGCGGAAAGCTGATTTGTCGTCAATTTGATCTTTTCTCGCGCCTACAAGACTGTTGTCACAGGAAAGTGACGTTTGCATCAATTTCCTCCGGCAAACGAGGGCGAGTGATCCCATTTCTGCTGATTTGCTTCTTAAAAACCAACAGCACTCCTTCACAATTAGGCAACGATTCCGGCCAAACAGGAAAAAAGTCCCACCACTCCAGATCAATTGGGCAATTCAAGAATCATCTAAAAGCGCGATCTGCAAAAATTCTGAAACCGACAACGAAACGCCAAACAGCGTAGACGGAGGCGCCTCGCCCTCCCCCAGCACCCGCCCTGTCCCATGAAGACCGCCAATTTCTTCGCTGCAACCGCAGCCATCCTGATCGGCCTGCTCGCTTTTGGCCACGACGCGCAGGCGGCAGGCGACATGGGCGGCACGCTAGGCGCCAGCATGGTGTTGACGGCCAGTTGCGCAATCAGCGGCGTTTCGCTCGGCGCCGGCGCCAGCGATGGCAACGGCAACGCTGTGAATTTCGGAATGCTGGGATTCGGCACTCAGCCCAGCAACTTCACCGGCGTGCTGCTCGCCAACCCGACCTTCGGCGCGCAAGTCGGCGGGGCCACCGAAATTTCCTGTTCGCCAGACGTCTCGGCACTGTCCGTGTCGGTGAGTGCCGGCAACAACCCCGGCCGGGGTGGGAGCGTGGGCACCGGCACGCGGGCGCTGAGGCATGGCAGCAGCTACCTGCCCTACGAGGTGTACAGCGACGCGGGCATGGTCGCCGCCTTTCCCGCTTATTCCGCGTCGACGATGCCGCTCGGCGTGGTCATGCCCGCCACCGGCGCCCCGTTGGCCCTGCCAGTGTTCGGCCGGATCAACAAAACCAGCGCCGGTGCCATGCCGGCCGGCAGCTATGTCGATGTGCTGCAGGTCACGCTGTCGTGGTAGTAGCAAGGTGATGCCGTTGATGAAGGCGGCGACGGCGGCCGACAGCGCGCCGGCCTGCAGGCTTTTGTTTTGCGGGGACGGCTCAGGGTTCGCGGCTCGTCTGTATCGGTCGCCGCCTACTCCCCTGTAGGCCAACGCCTGTAGGCCGGCCCGCGGCGGACGGGTAACATGGCACGCGATCCGACGCCCACCCTGAGAGACAGCATGAAGAACGAAAACACCGCCGCGCCTTGCCCGCCCTGTCTCATCTCCTCCGGCCTGCCCTTGCGGCAGCCGGCCGTCTCGACGCTCCTCGGCCTCGTGGCAGCGGCGCTGGTCGCTGGCTGTGCGTCGACGCCGCTGCCGCCATGGCGGCCCCCAGCCCAAGTCAGCAGCACTGTGCCGCAGGCCCCGGTCACCCCGGTCGCCCCGGTCAACCCATCAGCCCCGGCTCCGGCGCCGTCGAATGGTGCGGTCACCGTGCCGGTGCCCGCGCAGGGCATGGCACCCGCGCCGGCCGCCTCGGCGAGCAACGCCCCCGCCGCCCCTCCGTACAACGAGGCGGTCGCCGCGCGTTTTCCGGACCCAGCCATTGCCTACAGCACGCCCGGGCTGGAGCCTGGCCGCACCACATATTCGACCAACGAGGAAGTTTCCACCTGGCTGTACAAGATGGCGGCCACACCACCGACCGGCGCAACGGCAACCGTGCTTTCGCTCGGTGTGTCGCAGCAAGGCCGGCCGCTTGAAGCGCTGGTGATCACCAAGTCCGGCAGCACCGACCCCTCTGCCTTGGTGGCAGGAGGCCGTCCGACAGTGCTGTTGGTCGGCCAGCAGCACGGCGATGAACCGGCGGGCAGCGAAGCCCTGTTGGTGCTCTCGCGCGAGCTGGCGCAGGGCCTGCTCGAGCCGGTGCTCGACCGCATCAATGTCATCATCATGCCCCGCGCCAACCCCGACGGTGCCGCCGCGGGCACGCGGGTCACGGCCAACGGCATCGACATGAACCGCGACCACCTGCTGCTGCAGACGCCCGAAGCGCGCGCGCTGGCGAAGCTGGGCCGCGACTACCGCCCGGCCGTGGTGGTCGATGCGCATGAATACACCGTGGTCGGCCGCTACCTTGAGAAGTTCGGCACGATCCAGAAGTTCGATGCGCTGTTTCAGTACGCCACCACGCCCAACCTCCCCGAGTTCCTGCCGCGCGCGGCCGAGGAGTGGTACCGCCGTCCGGTGCGCGCCGCCTGGAAGACCCAGGGCCTGACCGACGAGTGGTACTACACCACCTCCACCAACCTGGAAGACAAGCGCATCTCGATGGGCGGCGTGCAGCCGGACACGGGCCGCAACGTCAACGGCCTGAAGAACGCCATCAGCCTGCTGGTCGAAACACGCGGTGTGGGCATCGGCCGCATGCACATCCAGCGGCGCGTGCATTCTCAGGTCACCGCCATGGCAAGCGTGCTGCAAGCCACCGCGAGCCGCGCCGAAGAGCTGAAGAAGCTGCGTCCCTACATGGACAAGGAAATCGCCAGCAAGGCGTGCAGCGCTCAAGCGGTGGTCGAGGCCGGGCAGACCCCGGCTCAGTACCAACTCACCATGCTCGACCCCACCACCGGGGCCGACCGTTCCCTCACCGTCGACTGGAATTCATCGCTCTCGCTGGAGACGGTCAAGGCCCGTGTGCGGCCTTGCGGTTACTGGTTGTCGGCCGCGTCATCGGACGCGGTGGAGCGCCTGCAACTGCTGGGGGTGCAAGTGCAGCGCGTGGCCGAGTCGAGTTCGATCCTGGCCGACGTCTACCGCGAGACTTCGCGCAGCACCGGTGTGCGCGAGGACGTGCGCGGCAGCGTGGCTGGCGGCGGCGAGATCGTCAAGGCGGAGGTGGCGCTAATGCGCGGCCTGATCGATGCGCCCGTGGGCTCCTACTACGTGTCGCTCAATCAGCCAATGGCCAACCTGGCGCTGGCCGCGCTCGAGCCCGACACGCAAAACAGCTTCTTCGCCAACCGCGTGCTGGACAGCCTGCAAAGTACTGCGCGGGTGATGTCCGAGCCCAACATCAAGCTCGATATGCTCGATTGATTTCGCCGACGCGCCGGCTGAGAGCGCGGCTCGGCGGTCAGATCGCCAAGTCGAAGCAGGAGTCCTACGCCGACTGCTGG
>JAQGNA010000204.1 GCA_028292075.1 Rhodoferax sp.
AAGCACTCGCGGGTGCGCCGTGAATGCGCGCTTAAATCACCTGGCGAGCGTATGTTTTCTGCGCGTCCCTTTAAGTCGGCGCCCGCGCAAAAGACCTTGCCGGCGCCGGTAAGCACCACGGCGCGGATGTCTTCGGTTTCAGAAATGACGTCAAGCGCCATCGTCAGCTCGTCATTGAGGATGCGGGTCAATGCGTTGACCGGCGGGCTGTTGAGTGTCAGGAGCGCGACATGCCCGGTAACGCTGACCGTCAATTGTGTAAAGTTGAACATAATGATCCTTTGGATGTGAGCGAAAGATTCAGGCGTAGCCGTACAGTGCGGCGGGATTGTCGACCAGGATGCGCTGGCGCGTCGCCCCATCCGGTACCCAGCGGTAAAACAGGTCGAGCAGCTGTCCAACATCGGGGGACCGCTCGCCCATGCGTACAAACGGCCAATCCGAGCCCCACAGCAGTCGCGTCTTGTTGCGGGCCACAAGCGCGTCGTGGAAAGGTTTTAAGTCAGCGTAGTCCGGCGCGGCGGTCGACACCCGGCACACCGACAGCTTAATCCAGACTTGGCCCGAGTCGAGCCAGCCGAGCAAGGCTTGGAAACCATCGCCGTTGACGCCTTCGTCGACTTTCAGGGAGGCCATATGGTCGAGTATCAGCGGCACGCCAAGCGGCGCAAGTTCGCTCAACAGACGCGGGTACGCGGCACATGGTGCCCACAGCTGAGCATGCAAGCCCACGCGCCGCATGGCGGGCGCCAGCGCCTTGAGCACATTCAAGTCTGCGCTGCCCTGATAAGCGTTGCCTTGCGGGTCGCGCATCTCGACGAAACGCAGCCCGCGCACGCCTGCGTCGTACCACTCCTGCAGCAGCGCCTCGCTGGTATCGGCGTTCGCCACAGCGACGCCGCGCAGAATCCCGCCGCTGACGGCCAAGGCGTCCAGCAGGGCAGCGGGATCGGTCGCATAAGGCGCAGGTTGCACCAGCACACCGCGCTGGGCCCCGCTGGTGGCTAGCATGCTGCGATAGCGCGCCGCGTCAGCAACCGGCAGCGAGTAACTGGCTGGCAGCACCAGCGGAAACGTATCGAACGGACCGAACACGTGGGAGTGCGTGTCGCAAGCACCCGGCGGCAGGACCGACTGGGGCCGGGATGGCATGCGCGGCTCGACCGTAACAAATACACCAACAGGGATTTGGCCGTTCATGGGGTAGCCACCTTGTCGAGCAGCACTGCGTGCGGCAGCGAGGTCAACGCCGGCAAGTCGCCTTCGACGCCGAGCTCGACGCTTTGCAGCGGCGGGACGACGCCCTCGTCCGGAAGCGGAATCTGGTGGACATTGAGCGTCATCGACACCATCGCGTAATAGCCCAAGATAGCGCCAAGCTCAACGATGCCGGTTTCGCCGTGAACCGCCAGCACCTGCTGGTACACCGCTTCATCGACATTGCCATTCTGCTGCAATTGGCGGGAAAACTCGTACACTGCTGCTTCCCCAACGTCGCCGAATGCGGGCGGCTGCGCCAACTTGATGGCCGCGATGACGGTTTCGTCCAGTCCGGCTGCGCGCGCGGCCGCCGCGTGGATGTACCACTCGACTTGGCTGTTCCAACGGCGCGCCGTTACTAGGATCGCCAGCTCGCTCAGACGTGGGCAAATTGTTGTATTGAAGCGCAGCAATGCACCCAGGCTCTGCCAGCGCTCGGCCAGCGCCGGACTGTGCAACGCAGCCCGCAGCGGACCCACGAGGCGCGAACGGGGCCCGCTGACGATGGATTCATAAACGCGACGCTGTTCGCCAGCCATTGTTATCGGATCGGGAAAGGAAATGCGTGCCATGTGGTCTTATATATCCGTTAAATGGTGCCGTTGGCGGCCCAGGTGTCGACTTGCGCACCCTCGAAGCCCAGTTCAGCCAGCACCTCGCGGGTATGCTGGCCAAGCAACGGCGGGGCTTGGTCGAAGGCGAGTTCCGCCTCGGCGAAGCGCATCGGGCTGCGAATCTGTGGCAGCGTGCCGGCAGTCGGGTGCGGCACCTGGATCAGCATCTTGCGGTGCTTCACCTGCTCGTCCTCAAGGACCTGAGCAATCGTGTTGATCGGGCTGCACGGCACACCGGCCCGGTCCAGCAACTCCGCCCATGCGGCCATCGGGCGCTGCAGCAGGATGGCCGCAATCGCCGGTAGCAGGGTCGCCTGGTTGCGCACGCGTCCACCGTTGCTGGCGTAGCGCTCGTCGGCCGGCCACTCCAGTTCGCCGATCACCTGACAGAATTTCGCGAACTGGCTGTCGTTGCCGACCACCAGCACCAGATGGCCGTCCGCGCAGGCGAACACGTCTTGCGGCTGGATATTAGGATGCTTGTTGCCTGCCCGCTTAGGGGTGCGGCCCGACACCAGATAATTCATGCCTTGATTCGCTAGGCTACCCACCATCACGTCGAGCATGCCGATGTCGATGTAGTCGCCCTTTCCAGTTTCGGCACGCCTGGCGAGGGCGGCCAGGACCGCCACGGAGGTGTACATGCCGGTCATCAGGTCCACAATTGGCACGCCGACCTTTTGCGGGCCACCGCCGGGCAAGTCGTCTCGCTCACCGGTGACGCTCATCAGGCCGCCCATGGCCTGAATCATGAAGTCGTACGCCGCGTTGTCGGCTTTCGGCCCGGTCTGGCCGAAGCCAGTCACGGAGCAATAGATCAGCCCAGGGTTGACGGCTTTTAGGTCGTCGTAAGCCAGGCCGAACTTGGCCAGTGTTCCAACCTTGTAATTCTCAAGCAAGATGTCGGACTTGGCCGCGAGCGAGCGCACGATACGCTGGCCATCCGGAGTGTTGAGGTCAACGGTCACCGAACGTTTGCCGCGGTTGGCCGATAGGTAATAGCCGGCTTCGCGGGTCGGCTTGCCGTCGGCGTCGGCGAGGAACGGCGGCCCCCAGCTGCGGGTGTCGTCCCCAGCGCCAGGACGCTCGACCTTGATTACGTCAGCGCCCAGGTCAGCCAGCACTTGGCCAGACCAAGGGCCGGCCAGGATACGGCTCAAATCGAGGACTTTGATATGTGAAAGCGGACCAGCCATGAATAGCTCCAGTTAGGAATCAGAAATAAGAGAACACAGGGAGGCGGCGCGGGGCTGCCAGACTCAGGTCGCGGTGTCGTCGGGCACGCTTGCAAGCACCGATGGACGCTGGCTGAACTGCGCATGCCAGGCAGCCAGGCACGGATGAGGGGCACGCCAATTAAAATCAGCAAATCGGTAATCGAGGTAGGACAGCATGCAGCCGATGGCTATCTGCCCGATGTCGAGGTGGACGGCGTCGAAGCTGTCGGCCTCGCCCTCGAGGGCGGCCAGGCCGATATCGATCTTCAGGCGGAACGCGGCCAACCAAGTTGGCTCCTGTTGCACCTGTGTTTTTATGCGCTCCTGCCGCCACAGCAGGAGCACCGCCAGCAGGCCATCGGCCAGCGCTTGGCGGCGTAGGGTTAGCCAGCGCGCCGCACCGCTCGGCGGGCACATGGGGGCGCCATCGTGTAGCGTGTCGAGGTACTCGCAGATAAGCGGGGAATCGTACAGCACCGCGCCGTCATCCCGCACCAGCGTGGGAATCTGGCTGAGTGGGTTGTCACGCATCAGCGCTAGGTTGGGCTCGGCCATGGCGACCACTGAGCGGACAAATTCGACCCGCTCGCGCAGGCCGCACTCCAGCAATACGATGACAACTTTGCGCACAAACGGCGAGCGCGGCGACCAATGCAGTTTCATACCATTCCTTATCGATGAATTGACAAGTAACGGCAATCGCCGTTACTTCAATTTAATATCGAGGCGGATCACATCGCCCCGGTAAATCCCTTTTCCTACAAACACCACGCAGCCATCCTGGTCCGCGGCTGTGCGCGTCACGTAGGCGATCGGCGCGTTCAGGGGAATCTGCAGCAGTTCCGACACGTGCGGGTCGGCCGAGCCGAGCGTGAGCGTCTGGTGCGCCGTGACGATTTCAAGTCCTGGCAGCTCGCGCAAAATGCGCATCGAAGTCTTGGTCTCAAACGACTTCTTCGAGATGCGCGCCGCCACGCGCTCGTCGATGAACACATCGCCCAGGTAGTATGGCTTGCCGTTGCGCCAGTGACGCCGGCGCCAGCTCTGGTACGACGGAGCCATCGTGCCGAACAACGGATCGACGGGCGTTGGCGAGAGCCTCTTTTTCGCCTCCAGCACTTCGATAGTCACCCCTTCCGGCGCGATCAATTGGCCCGACCAGTCGGTTGCCACCTCGCACCAGAATTGGTCCTGCGGCTTGCCGATTACAAACGTGCCTTTCGCCCGGTAACGCGCGATCAATTTTTCTTCTTCCAGCGCGTCTAGCGCCTGGCGCACCGTCGCGCGCGCCACCTTGCATTCCTCGGCCAAGTCGTCGACGGTGGGAATTTGCGCCCCCACGGCCCATTCCCCCGACTCGACCCGGGAGCGAAACAGGCTGGCCAGTTGCACGTAGCGCGACACCGCGCTACGGCTGAAGTCGATCGCGACATTTGGTTTGCTATTCTGGTCTTTCATTTAATGCTTTCTCGATCGTGTTGGGGGAGTGCCGGTGCCGCGCCCGGATACTATTGGACGAACCAGCCGGCACGCGCAATGGAACCAATTGCAACATTATCACCCAATAAACCGATAATTCAACCTTTTGACTTAACTGTTTCTCCGGCAGAATTTTACCCTCTGGAACTGGCCATCAGCATCCCAGGTAGGCCGGCGCTCGCTTCTCCATGAAGGCCGCCATACCTTCACGCTGGTCGGCGCTGTCGAAGAGCAGCTGGAAAGCCTTACGTTCGAGAAGCAGCGCGGTCTCCATCGGCGCGTCCTGGCCCATAAGCACCACTTCCTTGATTGAGCGCACAGCCAGCGGCGGCATTGCCGCCACGCCAGCTGCAAGCGCCAGTGCGCGCTGGAGCGCCTCGCCCTCTGGCGCCAGCTCAGACACAAGGCCCATGCCATACGCCTCGCTTGCGCCGATCGCCTCGCCGCTGAGCAACAAGCGCATCGCCTGGTACCTCCCGACAGTGCGCAGAAGGCGCTGGGTGGCGCCAGCGCCTGGCATGATGCCGACCTTGATCTCGGGCTGGCCCAGCTTCGCCGTCGTGGCAGCGACGATCATGTCGCAGCATAGCGCCAGTTCGCAACCACCGCCCAGCGCGTAGCCCTCGATGGCCGCAATCAAGACCTTTGGGCTGCGCCGCAGTGCGGTAAACACCGCGTCGCTTGCTTCGAGCGTGTGCCCAGTGGGCGTCATGCCCATCATTTCCGCGATATCGGTACCAGCCACGAAATAGCCGCCGGCGCCGGTGATGATGATTACGCGTACCGTGGGGTCGGCGTCAAGCGCCCCCAGGCTGTCGATCAATTCCCGCTTGACGGCTAGGTTTAGCGCGTTGCGCCGTTCCGGGCGCGCGATGGTGATCACGCCAACCGCCGCCACTTCTATTTTGTGCGTGACGAAGCGGGTCATGTCACCAACTCCTGGGACGGTGCGGGATAAAACGTGCGTCCGGCGCAGCGCATCCGCTGCAGCAGGGGCGATAGGCGGTAGCGGTCTTCGCCGTAGACGGCCGCTAGGTTGGCCATCACCGTGCAGACCTGGTTGATTCCAACCGCATCGGCCCAGGCCAACGGCCCGACTGGATAATTCACCCCCTTTGTCATCGCCAGGTCAACTGCGAAGGGCGTCGCAATCGATTGCTGCACCACCTCAGCGCCCTCGTTGGCCAACATCGCTACGGTACGCATTACCACCAGGCCAGGCGCGTCGTCGAGCTGCACCACGCGTTTACCAAGGCTGTGGAAAAAATCGGTTGCAGTGGCTAACGCCGCGAGCGGCGCCTGATCGGCAACGGCGAGCGCCACCAACGGCGCGGCAGCATAATCGAACGCCAGATCAAACACCACGTCCACCCCCATCCGCGCCGTGGCGCTGCGGCCGTCGGTGAGCGCGATGCCGACACCGTCGATTCGCAGGATGCCCTCACCGTTGTGGCCGCTAACCTGCCAGCCAGCGCCTTGCGCCAGCGCCAACAGGGGAGCCGCCGCGCCGAGGTCTCCCTCAACCAGCAACAGACCGGGCGCGGTGGACGATCCCACCGGAGGCACCGCATCTGGCGCCGCGGTCGCAATCGTACCAC
>JAQGNA010000231.1 GCA_028292075.1 Rhodoferax sp.
GACGGGACAAACTACTCAGCACTGACGGAACGGAACTACTCAGCACTGACGGAACGGAACTGCTCAGCACTGACGGAACGGAACTGCTCAGCACTGACGGGACGGAAATACCCAGCACTGACGGGACAGCAATGCTCAGCACCGACGGAACGGAAATACTCAGGACGGACGGAACGGAACTACCCAGCACTGACGGGACGGAAATACTCAGGACGGACGGGAGGGAGATGCCCTGGACGGAGAGGACGGAAATATCCAGGACAAACCGGAATGAATCGCTCAGGCCGACCGCGGGACTGGGCGCTTCGGCATCAGCGTCGGCAGGCCACACACCAGCAGCTCGCCGCGGCCAGGCTGCGCGTGGAAGTCCTTGCCGTCCCACACCACTTCGCCGCGGGCGAGTGTCATGCCGGGCCAGGCCTTGAGGCGCATGCCTTCATAGGGCGTGTAGTCGACCTCGTGGTGCAGCTGCTCGTTCTTCAGCACGAAGTCGCGCTCGTCCCAGATCACGAGGTCGGCGTCGGCGCCGATGGCGATGGCGCCCTTCTTCGGGTGCAGGCCGTAGGCCTTGGCCGGGCCGGTCGCCGTGAGTTCGACGAAACGGTTGGGCGTCATGCGGCCGGCCAGCACGCCTTCGGACCAGAGCAGCGCCATGCGCGTCTCGATGCCGGGGATGCCGTTCGGGATGTGGCGGAAGCCGACTTCCTCGCCGTTCGGCTTCTTGCCTTCGGGGGCGTCGTATTTGAACGGCGCGTGGTCGGAAGAGAACACGGTGAACAGGCCGTCGTTGAGTCCGTCCCAGATGACTTCCTGGTTGGCCTTGTCGCGCGGCGGTGGGCTGCAGACGCACTTGGCGCCCTTGTAGCTGTCGTCGATGCCCAGGTCTTCGGCTGTGAGGAACAGGTACTGCGGGCAGGTCTCGGCGAAGATGTTGAGGCCGTGGGCACGGCCCCATCGGATCTGCTCCACCGCTTCGCGGCCCGACACGTGCACGATGAGAATCGGCACGTCGACCAACTCGGCCAGCGCGATGGCCCGGTGCGTGGCCTCGCGCTCCACCAGCATCGGCCGCGAATGGGCATGGAAGCGCGGTGCGGTGCGGCCGGCGGCTTCGAGCCGCTTGGTCAGCCATTCGATGCAGTCGGAATTTTCGGCATGCAGCATGGCCATGGCGCCATGCTCGCGGGCCACGGACAACACGTCGAGGATCTGGCCGTCGTCGAGCTTCATGTCGTCGTAGGTCATGTAGATCTTGAACGAGGTGAAGCCTTCCTTGATCAGCGCAGGCAGCTCTTCGCGCAGCACCGTCGGGGTGGGGTCGCTCACGATCAGGTGGAAGGCATAGTCGACGTGCGCCTTGCCTGCTGCGCGCTGGCGGTAGTCTTCCACCGCGGCGCGCAGCGACTGGCCCTTTTGCTGCGCGGCGAACGGGATCACCGTGGTGGTGCCGCCGCAGGCCGCCGAACGCGTGCCGGTATTGAAGTCGTCGGCGTTGCGCGTGGGCGGCGGCATGGGTTGGTCGAGGTGGCAGTGCGCATCGACACCACCGGGCGTGACGGTGCGGCCCGCCGCGTCGATCTCGCGCACGCCCCGGGCCAGGCCGGTGCCGAGCTGCACGATGCGGCCGTTCCTGACGGCGATGTCGCAGTCGAATTCATCGGACGCCGTGACGGCGTGGGCATTGCGGATGACGAGGTCGAAATCGGTGTTCATTTGGTGATGATTTATCTAATGCGTTTACTGATGCCTGTGAGCTTTTCCATCACCACCATCAGGACCAACGTGACCAGCACCATCAGGCTCGACACCGCGGCGATGCTCACGTCGAGCCGGCCTTCGAGGTCTTGCCACATGCGGATCGGCAGCATGTCGGTGGAGGCGTCGCGCAGGAACAGCGACACCGGCACGTTGTCGAACGATGACATGAAGGCGATGAAGGCGCCGGCCGCGATGCCGGGAGCGATCAGCGGCAGCGTCACGCGGCGGAAGGTGTAGGCGCGGCTGGCACCGAGGCTGGCCGAACTCTCGAGCAGCGCGGGCGGCATCTGCGACAGCGCGGCCACGGTGGTGCGGATCACGTACGGCACGCCGACGACGGTGTGGCCGATCACCAGCGTCCACAACGACAGCGGAATGCCGACGCGCGAGAAGTAGATGAGCGAGGCCAGGCCGAAAGCCAGCGCCGGCAGGATCAATGGCGACATGAAGAAAGCATCCAGCACACGCGCCATGGCCTTCTCGGACCGGGCGATGGCCATGGCCGCGCCCACGCCGAGCACCACGGCGATCAGCGTGGACGCCGACGCGACCTTCAGGCTGTTCATCACCGCGTATTGAAGTTGATAGGCGTCAGGCAGCGACTCGTACCAGCGCAGCGAATAGCCGGGCGGCGGGAACTTCAGCGAGAAGCCGTTGGTGAAGGACAGCACGATCACGACCACCGTGGGCGCGAGCAGGAGGATGGTGGCCAGCGTCGCGATGCCGCCGAGGACGGCGGTGAGCACGATGGTGGAGGCTTCGTGTCGGCGTCCGGCGCTCATGGGATCTGGCCTTTCGATGTGGGGGCGGCGCGATCCGCCCCGGACGGCCGCAGCGCAATGGACGAGCGATGCATCATCTCAAGCCGCCACATGACCGCGACTCAGGCGACCGAGAAGGTTGAAAATGGTGACACAGATCATCACCGCGATCAAAAACACCAGCGAAATCGCCGCCGCGAACGGCCAGTTCTGGAGCGACGAGGCCTGCTGGTAGATGTACATCGGCATGAACAGCATCTGCCCGCCGCCGATGAGCGACTGCGAGATGAAGGCCGTGATGCTGGCCGCGAAGGTCAGCAGGCAACCCGCCAGGATGCCGGGCAAGGTCAGCGGCAGGGTGATCTTGAAGAAGGTACGAAAGGCACTCGCGCCGAGCGCCGAGGACGCGTCTTCGAGGTTCGGGTCGAGCTTCTGCAGCGCGGTGATCAGCGGCAGCGCCATCAGCGGCAACTGCACATTGGCCAGCGCCACGATCAGGCCGTAACGCGTGTACAGCAGCTTCAGCGGCTCCTCGATCCAGCCGAAATGTGCGAGCACGTTGTTCACGATGCCCTGCCGACCCAGGATCACCACCCAGGCGAAGGTGCGCACCACCACGCTGGTCAGCAGCGGCATGACGATGATCAGCATCAGCACCTTCTGCAAGGCAGCCGGGCTGCGCACGTAACTCCAGGCCAGCGCGTAGCCCA
>JAQGNA010000388.1 GCA_028292075.1 Rhodoferax sp.
CCCATGGCGCCGTTGGTGGGCGCGAGCTGGGTCTTGTGGCCCTTGGCCAGGCCATGGTGGCGGAAGAAGCGGTGCATCCAGCTGGCGAAGTTGCCGGCGCCGTTGGTGACCACCGCATCGGCCGGCAGGTGTTGCTGCAGCAGCGCGACGATGGCGGGCATGTCGATGGGGCCGGGCAGCGGCAGCGGCTGCAGGTTGGCCACATAGTCATCGTTGCATGACTTGGCCCAGGCTTCCCATGCCACCTGCACCGGCGCGGCCAGCACTTCGAGCGAGCGGGCGGCGGCGTTCATGGTGGACTGGATGGCCAGGTCGGCCTGGTAGACGCGGTTCAGCTCCTCGGCACTGGCGTGGATGTGCACCAGCTTCTGCTTGGTCTTGGGCGCCTCCAGCAGGGTGTAGCCGCCGGTGGTCATCTCGCCCAGGCGCGGGCCGATGGCGATGATCAGGTCGCTCTCGCGCACATGCGCGGCCAGCTTCGGGTTGATGCCGATGCCGACGTCGCCGGCATAGAGAGGATGGAAGTTGTCGAAGGTGTCCTGAAAGCGGAAGGCATTGCCCACCGGCAGCTTCCAGTTCTCGGCGAAGCGCTGCAGCGCCTGGGCCGACTGCGGCGTCCAGCCGCTGCCGCCGGCGATCACCAGGGGGCGCTCGGCGGCCATCAGCATCTCGCGCAAAGTGCGCAACGAGCCCGGGTCGCTCCAGGCCTGCACCGGTTCGACGCGGGCCAGGGGCGCCACGTCCACCGTCTGGGTCAGCATGTCTTCGGGCAGCACCAGCACCACCGGGCCGGGCCGGCCGTTCATGGCGGTGGCGAAGGCGCGGGCCACGTATTCGGGGATGCGGCGCGGGTCGTCGATGCGCTCCACCAGCTTGGCGAAGCCCTTGGTGCTGGGGCCGAAGAAGCTCAGGTAGTTGACCTCCTGAAAGACCTCGCGGTCGCGGCTTTCGCTGGCCACGTCGCCGACGAACAGCACCATGGGCGTCGAGTCCTGGAACGCGGTGTGCACGCCGATGGACGCATTGGTGGCGCCAGGGCCGCGGGTGACGAAGCACACGCCCGGCCGGTTGCTCAGCTTGCCATGCGCCTCGGCCATGAAGGCGGCGCCACCCTCCTGCCGGTTGATGACGAACTGGATGTCGTCACGGTAGGCGTGGAAGCCGTCGAGCACGGCCAGAAAACTCTCGCCCGGCACGCCGAACGCATGCTTGACGCCTTGGTGCACCAGGCATTCCACGAGCAGGTGGCCTGCGATCTGCTGAGTCATCGAAATCCCTTTGTCGATTGGAGAGGCCGCGCGGCGGGCGGCGGTAGGTACATTCTTCCAGAGACACGGACACACCGCCGATACAGGCCCGCCTGCCGCGCGGCTTGCAGGCCATTTTCGGGCTACAGGGCAGGCGCCAGGCGGGCAAGCGACCTTGGGAGTGCAAGGGCGGCGGAAAAATCAGGGCACGTAGACGTAGCCGACGCTGCGCACGGTCTTGAGCACAGAGGGCTTGCCCGGATCAGGCTCCAGCTTGCGCCGCAGCCGCATGATGCGCAGGTCGATCGAGCGGTCGAACACGTCCCAGCTGCGGTTGTGCCCATCGGCCATGATCTGGTCGCGGTTGAGCGGCCGGTTGGGGTTGCGGGCGAACAGCGCCAGCAGGTCGAATTCAGCGGCGGAGATGGGCAGGTCGCTGCCATCGGCCGCGTACAGGCGCCGCTTTTCCAGGTCGAGCACGCAGAGGCCGAAGCGCACCCGGTATGGCACATTAGGGGCCGGCGCAGTGGCCGGTGTGGCGGGGGGCAGGCCTTGGTCTGCCTGCCCTGCAGCTACAGGCAGGGCCATGCGGCGCAACAGGCCGCGAACCCGGGCCAGCAGCTCGCGCATCTCGAAGGGCTTGGTGACATAGTCGTCCGCGCCCACCTCCAGGCCGACAATGCGGTCTACCGAATCAGTGGCACCGGTCAGCATGACGAGCCCGATGCGGGGCGAGGTGCCGCGCAGCCAGCGGGCCAGCGACAGGCCGCTTTCGCCTGGCATGTTGACGTCGACCAGCACCACGTCGGGCGCCCGCTCGGCGACCATGGCGCGGGCCTGCACCGCATCGGCGGCGGTACGCACCTCGAAGTGGTTGTAACTGAAGTACTTGGCCAACACATTGCGCAGCTCGGACTCGTCGTCCACCACCAGCAGCTGCGGCTTGACTACGGCTTCTTCAGCCATGATCCTTGCTCCTTCGCGACAGGGCGCAGGCGATTGTATCGGCAGCCTGCTCCGTGCAACACCCGCAAAGGGGTGACGCTTCCACGGCACTTTGCTTGCCGCAAGCCGGGCGCGGCCGCCTGGCTTGACACCGGAGCATGGCCGGAGAATCATCGCCGTCTCATGTCCGACCTGCCGAACCCCGCTCTTCCAACAGCACTCCTTGCCGCACCACTTCCGGCAGGCCCGGACGCCTCGGCCCTCATGGCCTGCGCCCAGGTGATGGCCTGCGCGCCCGACGCGGTGCTGGCGGTCAACGCCAGCGGACGCATTACCGCCTGCAACGCCGCCGCGCGCCGGCTGCTCGGCTGGT
>JAQGNA010000316.1 GCA_028292075.1 Rhodoferax sp.
TGATCTCGCCCTCGATGTTCGACTGGCGGAAGTCGATCGTGAAGCCATGCTCCTGGCCTCGCGCAATGCAGCGCTGCTCGATCATGGCCAGCGTCTCGTGCCCGTAGATATGCGGCTCGCGTTCGCCCAGCAGGTTGAGGTTGGGGCCGTTGAGGATGTAGACGGTCTGGGTCATTTTCAATGCGTGTTCAATGCTGCGAAAGGATCTGGCCGAGGAAGGTCTTGGTGCGCTGGTGCTGCGGGTTGCCAAAGAATTCGGCGGGCGCGGCTTCTTCGACGATCTCGCCCTCGGCCATGAAGATCACGCGGTCGGCCACGGCCTTGGCGAAGCCCATTTCATGCGTGACGCAGATCATGGTGACGCCGGTTTCGGCGAGCGAGATCATGGTGTCGAGCACCTCCTTGACCATCTCGGGGTCGAGGGCCGAGGTGGGCTCATCGAACAGCATGATCTTCGGGTCCATGCACAGCGCGCGGGCAATGGCCACGCGTTGCTGCTGGCCGCCCGAGAGCTGCGCCGGATGCTTGCCCGCCTGGTCGTCCACCCGCACGCGCTGCAGGTGCTTCATCGCGGCGGCGCGGGCCTGTTCCTTGTTCATCTTGCCGGTCTTCACCGGTGCCAGCATGCAGTTCTCGAGCACGGTCAGGTGCGGGAACAGGTTGAACTGCTGGAACACCATGCCGACCTCCTGCCGCACCTTGTCGATGTCCTTGCCGTGTCCTGCCGAGACGTCGATGCCGTCGACGATGATCTTGCCCTCCTGGCAGGCCTCAAGGTGGTTGATGCAGCGCACCAGCGTCGACTTGCCCGAGCCCGAAGGCCCGCACAACACGATGCGCTGGCCGGCTTGCACTTCGAAGTTGACGTTCTTCAGCGCGTGGTACGCGCCGTACCACTTCTGAACGCCGGACATCGTGATGATGGGGGCGGAGCCTGGGTTCTGAGGTGTCATTTTTTAGTTCCAATACGTCGCAGCCAAACGGCCGATCAGCCAAACCGCCGATTAGCCAATCAGCCGATCATTCAGCCAACCCACCACCCGTTCGTGCTGAGCTAGTCGAAGCACATTCCGATGGTCCACAGCCCCCATAGGCCCATACCGTTCGTACTGAGCTTGTCGAAGTACGCCTCAACGCAGCGGCTTCGACAAGCTCAGCACGAACGGTGGTTGGTGGTCGGTAGTCAGCTGTCGGCTGTCAGGTGGTCGGTGGTCGGCTGTCGGTAGTCCGCTGTCAGGTGGTCAGTGTTCAGTCGTCAGTGCTCAGCGGACGGGGCCTTCACTGCACCGTGAACGGCACGCCGGGCAATTCGGTCACCAACTCCGGCAAGTCCTGCAACGTCCACTTCTTGCTGATCGCATTCAGCTCGCCACTTGCCTTGATCTCGTCGATCACCTGGTTCAGCCGCGCGTTGAATTCCTTCTGGCCCGGCTTCATGGCGATGCCCATGTACTGGCGGTTGATCACCACCTTCTGCTCGAAGGTGCTGTCGGGCATGGCCTTCTTGATGTTCAACAGGTAGGTGTTGTTGCCACCGATCACGTCCACCTGGCCGGCCAGCAGGGCCTGCACCACGGCGGCGTCGTCGTCGAAGCGCTGGATGGTGGCGCCCGCGGGCGCGGCGTTGGTGATGGCGGTGTCTTGCGCTGCGGCGCGCGTCACGCCGATCTTCTTGCCGGCCAGGTCTTCCAGCTTGGTGATGTTGTCGGCCTTCTTGGCGATGACGATGATCGACAGCGCCGCATAGGGCTTGGTGAATTGCACCACCTTGGCGCGGTCGGGGTACATGCCCATGGTGGCGGCCAGCACGTCGACCTTGCCGGTCATGACCTGGGCAATGCGCGCGGCCACGTTCATCGACACCAGCTCCACCTTCACGCCCAGCTTCTTGCCGATGAGCTCGGCCACGTCCACGTCGTAGCCGACGTTCTTGCCCGAGGCATCGACGAAGCCCCATGGCGGCAGCTCGGAGAGCACGCCGACGCGGATGCTGCCGCGCTTCTTGATGTCGTCCAGCGCATCGGCATGCGCCGAGAACACGGGGGCCAGGGCCAGGATGGCGGCACCGATGCCGATGGCGGCGCGGCGGTTGAGCTTGAAGGTCATGTTTGTCTCCATGAAGGGGTGAGGTCGTCGAGGAAACTAGCGGGCGCCGCCTGCCAGTCGTTTTTCAAGGCGCCGGCCGCACACCGAGAGCGGCCAGCACAACAGGAAATAGATGCCGCCGATGATGGTGTAGACCAGCAGCGGCTTGTAGGTGAGGTTCGAGACGATGGAGCCGGTGCGGGCCAGCTCGGTGAAGCCCACGATGGCGGCCAGCGAAGTGCCCTTGAGCAGCTGCACCAGGAAGCCCACCGTCGCCGGCAGCGCCACCTTGAATGCCTGAGGCAGGATCACGCTGGTCATGCGCGGCCACCAGTGGATGCCGAGCGCTTTGGCCGCCTCGGTCTGCCCGCCCGGCAGCGACTCGATGCCGCCGCGCCAGATCTCGCCGAGGAAGGCGCTGGCATGGAAGGTCAGCCCCATGGCCACCGCGGCCCAGGGGCTGAGTGGAATGTCGAGCAGGGCGATGCCGTAGTAGACGACGAACAGCTGCATCAGCAGCGGCGTGCCGCG
>JAQGNA010000332.1 GCA_028292075.1 Rhodoferax sp.
GGCTACGGCATCGACCGCATCGCCGTGGGCGAGCGCGAATGGGCCATCGAGGAAGAGGTGGTCATGCGCCAACCATTCGGCAGCCTGCTGCGCTTCAAGAAGACCCTGGGGGCCGACGAGCCGGCGCAGCCCAAGGTGCTGCTGGTGGCACCCCTGTCGGGTCATTTCGCCACCCTGCTGCGCGAGACCACCCGCACCCTGCTGCAGGACCACGAGGTGTACATCACCGACTGGCACAACGCACGCGACGTTTCCCTCAAGCACGGGAGCTTCGGCCTCGACGACTATGCCGAGCACATGATCCGTTTCATCGCGCACATCGGCCCGGGAACGCATGTGATCGCCGTCTGCCAGCCCTGCGTCGCGGCGCTGGTGGCGACCGCCATCATGGCGGAAGACGACCACCCTGCGCAGCCGGCCAGCCTCACGCTGATGGCCGGGCCGGTCGACTGCCGCATCAACCCGACCGGCGTGAACCAGCTCGCCATCAGCAAGCCGATCGACTGGTTCGAAAAGAACCTCATCACCCATGTGCCCTGGCCCCATGCCGGCCAGATGCGCCGCGTCTACCCGGGCTTCATCCAGCTGAGCGCGTTCCTGAGCATGAACCTCGACCGCCACAAGCAACAGTACAAGGACATGTACAAGTTTCTGGTGGAGGGAGACGTCGACCAGGCGCGCACGATCCAGGTGTTCTACGACGAGTACCTCGCGGTGAACGACCTGCCGGCCGAGTTCTACCTGGAAACGGTGGAGAAAGTTTTCCAGACTTACGAGCTGCCGCGCGGCGTGCTCACCTACAAGGGCCGCACCGTGAACTGCGGCGCGATTCGCCGCACCGCGCTGATGACGGTGGAAGGCGAGCGCGACGACATCTGCGCCGTGGGCCAAACCGTTGCAGCGCACGACCTCTGTACCGGCATCCGGCCCTACCGCAAGACGCACCATGTCCAGACCGGCGTGGGGCACTACGGCGTGTTCAGCGGGCGCAAGTGGAATCAGCAGATCTATCCGCGGGTGAGGGACATGATCCACGGCGCTGCTGACCGCTGACGGCCAAGACCCTGGTTGAGCCAAAGCCCGAATAACGACATTTCGGACATTAAATTCGCGCTAGAAATGGCGTTTCCTAGCGGAATCGATCAGCTTTCCGCTCAACCACCACATGAACGGTTGAGCGTCGGATTCCTTGACGCGACCGTTTCCGGCGCTTTGATGCGGTTGAGCTATTTCATCAATGAAATCAGCAAGGTTAAAAATTGTGACTTAGTTGGCATATTAGATGCATTGCGTCTCCCGACTCCACATGCGGTGTCAGCCCTTCAACCATTCAGGAAACATCATGAAATTCATCAAGAAGTTACTAGCCGGCGCGGCCATCGCCGCGGCCGGTTTTAGCTCGGCACAGGCAGTCACCGTGGCCGGGGTCACCTGGGATCCAAGCAGTCCGCTGGATTTCAGCGCGGCATCCGTGTCGATCCATCAGTTCATCAACTCCTCAGGCATTCTCAGCGGCTTCGGCACGATCAATACCATCAATGGAACGGCCGGGTTCTGCGCAGGGTGCGAACTGACGTTCCAGTTTGGCGGTTTCACGCCCATCGGCGGCATCCTGCCATCGCCCTCGGGCGGCACCATTCTTTACAAGGACGGGTTTGTGAATGTGTTCGTCGACACCAGTCCGGAGGCAGCCAACCTGAATGCGTTCACCATGTCGGCCGCATCGACAGGCGACGGAGCGCTGTGGCTGTCGCTGGCAGGCCACAACAAGATCGCAAACGGATCGTCGTTTGACGGTACCTTGAACCTGAGCTCGGGTGGCGCCCTCGCCTCTTTGCTTGGCGGTGGCCTGCTGGACGTGACCGGCGGCCTCGCCGCGTCGCTGCTCAACACCAACCAGAAGAATGAAGGTTCGGACTTCTCGTTCTCGACCAGCTTCACAACCTTCCTCACACCCGGATCGCCGCTGGACGCCATCGGCACCGGCAACTTCAATTCGGTGACGTTGCGCCAGGTGCCTGAGCCAAGCAGCATCGCATTGCTCGGCCTCGGCCTCGCCGGTATCGGCCTCGCCAGCCGTCGCCGCAAGGGCGCGGGTCGGTAAAGAGCCACAGCGCGAATGGATGGCCCACTTCGGTGGACCATTCACCGTGGTGCCAAAGCCTCCTTAGCCGGAGGCTTTTTTCATGCGGCGGCGTGCGTGTGTCACCACCGACGCTCGACCGGGCCAATCCTGCCGCTCGAGCCCACCGCGACGGCCGATTCGAAACGGCGGTCCCCATCGAACGAAAACCCCCGGCTTTCGAAAAAGAGGGGGTTCAGCAGCTTCACCCGACGGAACACTGCGGGCGTTTCAAGCAGGCGAGCTCAGGTCGGCGCTTCGTCCTCGGCCGGCCAGTCACGGATGTAGGCCTTCAGCATCTTGTTCTCGAAATTCTGGCTGTCCACCACCGCTTTGGCGACGTCGTACAGGCTGATCACGCCCATGAGCATCTTCTGGTTCATCACCGGCATGTAGCGCGCGTGCCGGTCGAGCATCATGCGGCGGACCTCGTCGAGGTCGGTTTCCGACGTGCAGGTCAGGGGGTGGTCGTCCATGGCGGTGCCGACCAAGGTGGCGCCGATGGCGCCGCCGTTTTTCACGATGGCCTTGATCACCTCGCGGAAGGTCAGCATGCCGACCAGATCGCCGTGGCCCATGACCACCAGGGAGCCGATGTCCTTCTCGGCCATCAGGTCGACCGCGCTCGCCAGCGGTTCGTCCGGGGTGGCGGTGTAAAGCGTGCTGCCTTTGACGCGCAGGATGTCGCTGACTTTCATGGAGGTTCTCCTCGTGGCTCGCGGTTGCAGGGGGACGGGCTGGAGTCCAGCCGGGCTCCATGCAGGCAATATAGCCCACAATGGCCAAAAACCTGGGTCTTTTCAGCCTGTTTTCGTTGGTTCCGACGCTTCGTTCCTTGACGGACCTGCACGCACCGACTCCCGCACGCCCAGCCCGCGCGGCCCACACGGGCCGCGTCCATCGTTGCCCATGGAGACCTCCCGCATGCCCGGCTATTCCGACCCCGGCTTCGACACCCTCGCGCTGCACGCAGGGGCCTCACCCGACCCGGCCACCGGCGCCCGGGCGGTGCCGATCCATCTCACCACCTCCTTCGTGTTCGAGTCGAGCGATCACGCCGCCGCGCTGTTCAACCTCGAGCGGGCCGGCCATGTGTACTCACGCATCAGCAACCCGACCAACGCCGTGCTCGAGCAACGCATCTCGGCACTGGAAGGCGGCATCGGCGCCATTGCCACGGCCAGCGGCCAGGCTGCCCTGCACCTGGCCATTGCCACGCTGATGGGCGCTGGCGGGCACATCGTGGCCAGCACCGCGCTGTACGGCGGTTCGCAGAACCTGCTGCACTACACCATGCGGCGCTTCGGCATCGACACGACCTTCGTGCAGCCCGGCGACATCGACGGCTGGCGCGCGGCAGTGCGGCCCAACACCAGGCTCTTTTTCGGCGAGACCGTGGGCAACCCCGGCCTCGACGTGCTCGACATCGACACGGTGGCGGCCATCGCGCACGAGGCCGGCGTGCCGCTGCTGGTCGACTCCACCCTCACCTCGCCCTGGCTGATCAAGCCCTTCGAACACGGCGCCGACCTGGTCTACCACTCGGCCACGAAGTTCCTTAGCGGCCATGGCACCGTCATCGGCGGCCTGGTGGTCGACGGCGGCAGCTTCGACTGGGACAAGTCGGGCAGATTCCCCGAGCTGACGGCCGCCTACGACGGCTTTCACAACATGGTGTTCAGCGAGGAAAGCACGGTCGGCGCCTTCCTGCTGCGGGCCCGGCGCGAAGGGCTGCGCGACTTCGGCGCCTGCATGAGCCCGCACACCGCCTGGCTGATTTTGCAGGGCATCGAGACGCTGCCGCTGCGCATGGCGCGCCACATGGAGAACACCCGCAAGGTGGTGGCGTTCTTGGCGAGCCATCCGTTTGTCGCGCGTGTCGGTCATCCGCTGCTGGAAGCGCATGCCAGCCATGCACTGGCGCAGAAGCTGCTGCCGCGGGGCGCGGGTTCGGTGTTCAGCTTCGACCTCAAGGGCAGCCGCGAACAGGGCAAGAAGTTCGTCGAGGCGCTGAAGATCTTCAGCCACCTGGCCAATGTGGGCGACTGCCGCAGCCTGGTGATCCACCCGGCCAGCACCACCCACTTCCGCATGGCGGACGACGCGCTGGCCAAGGCCGGCATCACGCAGGGCACGATCCGCCTGTCGATCGGGCTGGAAGACGCAGACGACCTGGTCGACGACCTGCAGCGCGCCCTCAAGGTTGCCGAGAAGGCTGTGGAGAAGTCCGCATGATCTTCGACGTCAACGGCCACGCGGCCTACTGCTACACCGGCGGCAAGCCTTTCGACGCGGCCAGGCCCACGGTGGTCTTCGTCCATGGCGTACTGAACGACCACAGCGTGTGGGCCCTGCAGAGCCGTTACCTCGCTCACCACGGCTTCAACGTGCTGGCCGTGGACCTGCCAGGCCATTGCCGCAGCGCTGGCGACGCGCCGTCCACCGTGGAAGAGGCCGCCGACTTCATCGGTGCCTTGCTCGACGCGGCGGGCGTCAGCCATGCTTCGCTGGTCGGCCACAGCTGGGGCTCGCTGATCGCCCTGGAGGCTGCGAGCCGGCTGCAGCAACGCGTGACGCGGCTCGTGCTGATCGGCACCGCCTTCCCCATGAAGGTTTCGCAGACCTTGCTCCACGAATCACAACAGAACCCCGAGGCTGCATTGAAGATGGTCAACGTTTTTTCGCGAGCGACGCTGGCCGCTCCGCCATCGGCACTGGGCCCGGGCACCTGGGTTTACGGCGCCAGCATGGCGCTGGGCCGGCGCGTGCTGCGCAGCAATCCGCACGTCAACGTGTTCCACCGCGGCTTCGTTGCCTGCGACCGCTATGCCAACGGCGAGGCGGCCATCGCGCAGATCGCCTGCCCGGTGTTGTTCATTCTGGGCGCCCACGACCAGATGACGCCGCCCAAGGCCGCGCAGGGCC
>JAQGNA010000396.1 GCA_028292075.1 Rhodoferax sp.
CCCATGGCGATGGGCTCGGCCTTTTCACCCGGCTCGGGCATGAAGCCTTCGATGACCTGCACCGGGATCTCGCGCTTGGTGAAGCGTTCGATGTCCTGCATGAAGCCTTCTTCGTCGAGGCAGACCAGGTTGACCGCGGCGCCTTCGGCACCCGCGCGGCCGGTGCGACCGATGCGGTGCACATAGTCTTCGCAGACGTTCGGAATTTCGTAGTTGACGACGTGCGGCAGGTCGTCGATGTCGATGCCGCGGGCGGCGATGTCGGTGGCCACCAGCGCGCGGATGTCGCCGCTCTTGAAGCCCTGCAGCGCCTGGGTGCGCGCCGACTGGCTCTTGTTGCCGTGCAACGCCATCGACTGGATGCCGTTCTTGGTCAGGAATTCGGCGACGTTGTTGGCGCCGAACTTGGTGCGTGTGAACACCAGCACCTGGCTCCAGTTGTGTTCCTGGATGATGTGGGCGAGCAGCGCCTTCTTCTTGCCGCGGCCGACCGGATGGATGACCTGGGTGATGCGCTGTACGGTGGTGTTGCGCGGCGTGACCTGCACGCTCTGCGGATCCTTCAGCAGGGTGGCGGCGAGTTCACGGATCTCGTCGCTGAACGTGGCCGAGAACAGCAGGCTCTGCTTGTCCTTCGGCACGGCGGCCAGCACCTTCTTGACGTCATGGATGAAGCCCATGTCGAGCATGCGGTCGGCTTCGTCGAGCACCAGCATCTGCACCTGGCCGAGGTCGAGAACACCTTGCTGCATGAGGTCGAGCAGGCGGCCGGGAGTGGCCACCAGGATGTCGACACCCTTCTTGACCTTGGTGATCTGCGGGTTCATGCCGACACCGCCAAAGATGACGGTGGAGGTCAGCTCGAGGTACTTGCCATAGGTCTGGACGGATTCCTCGACCTGGGCGGCCAGTTCACGCGTTGGCGTAAGGACCAGGGCACGAATGCCCTTGCCGCCGAATTTGTTTTGCGCCTGGGCGCTTTCGCTGAGGCGCTGCAGCAGGGGGAGGGTGAAAGCAGCGGTCTTGCCGGTGCCGGTCTGGGCGCCGCCGAGCAGATCGTGGCCGGCGAGAACGACGGGGATGGCCTGGGCCTGGATGGGGGTGGGAGTGGTATAGCCTTGCTCTTGCACGGCCTTCAGAATGGCCGGGGCCAGATTCAGTTCTTCAAAGTTCATTTTATTGCGCCCGTCCTGGGCGCTTGGACGTCTGGCCTGTCGCCGGTGGAGGACACCGGCACCAATCATAGGCAGACAGATACAAGGGAGATGGACGCAAAATGGAGATTTTGGCCCCCAGCGAAGCGCTGGCGTTGCGGCCAATTGGAATGCCGCGACCTGGGTATTGTCGCACGCAACCTCGTTCGAGGCGTCGCATGCAGGGATAATCGGGTTCGCCCGAAGCATTTCGGCTGTCTTTTCTGTCTCTCTTTTTCACAAAGCAACTATCAATGGCTCAGTACGTCTTCACCATGAACCGCGTCGGCAAGATCGTCCCGCCGAAGCGCCAGATCCTCAAGGACATCTCGCTCAGCTTCTTTCCCGGCGCCAAGATCGGCGTGTTGGGCACGAACGGCTCCGGCAAGTCCACCTTGCTGAAGATCATGGCCGGCGTGGACAAGGAGATCGAAGGCGAAGCCGTGCCGATGGCCGGCCTGAACATCGGCTACCTGCCCCAGGAGCCGCAGCTCGATCCGACCCAGACCGTGCGTGAAAGCGTGGAATCGGCGATGGGCAAGGTCTTCAGCGCCAAGGCTCGCCTCGAGGAGGTCTACACCGCCTACGGTGAAGAAGACGCCGACTTCGACGCACTCGCCGCCGAGCAGGCCGAGCTCGAAGCCATCATCGCCACCGCCGGCACCGATTCCGAGCACCAGCTCGAGATCGCCGCCGACGCCCTGCGCCTGCCGCCGTGGGACGCCAACGTCGGCGTGCTCTCCGGCGGTGAAAAGCGCCGCGTGGCGCTGTGTCGTCTGCTGCTGTCCAAGCCCGACATGCTTCTGCTCGACGAGCCTACCAACCACTTGGACGCTGAATCGGTCGACTGGCTCGAGCAGTTCCTGCAGCGCTACTCGGGCACCGTGGTGGCCATCACCCACGATCGCTATTTCCTCGACAACGCCGCCGAGTGGATTCTGGAACTCGACCGTGGCTCCGGCATTCCCTACAAGGGCAACTACAGCGACTGGCTGACCCAGAAGCAGGCACGCCTGGAATCCGAACAAAAGGGCGAAGAGTCGCGTGCCAAGGCCTTGAAGAAGGAACTGGAATGGTCGCGGCAGAACCCGAAGGCACGCCAAGCCAAGAGCAAGGCGCGCCTTGCCCGTTTCGAGGAACTGTCCGACTTCGAATACCAGAAGCGCAACGAGACGAATGAAATCTTCATCCCCGTGGCCGAGCGCCTGGGCCATGAAGTGATCGAATTTACCGACGTGACCAAGTCCTTCGGCGACCGCGTGCTGATCGACAACCTCAGCTTCAAGGTGCCGGCTGGCGCCATCGTCGGCATCATCGGTCCGAACGGCGCGGGCAAGTCGACGCTGTTCCGCATGATCGCCGGCAAGGAGCAACCGGACAGCGGCGAGGTGAAGATCGGCAAGACCGTGAAGATGGTCTTCGTCGACCAGAGCCGCGACGACCTTGAAAACGACAAGACCGTGTGGGAAGCCGTGTCCGGCGGGCTCGACATCCTGAACGTGGGCAAGTTCCAGATGGCCAGCCGCGCCTACTGCGGCCGGTTCAACTTCAACGGCAGCGACCAGCAGAAGAAGGTCGGCATGCTCTCCGGCGGTGAGCGTGGCCGGTTGCACCTGGCGCAGACCTTGATCGCGGGCGGCAACGTGCTGATGCTCGATGAGCCGTCGAACGACCTGGACGTGGAAACCCTGCGCGCGCTGGAAGACGCCTTGCTCGAATTCGCCGGCACGCTGATGGTCATCAGCCACGACCGTTGGTTCCTGGACCGCATCGCCACCCACATCCTGGCCTGCGAAGGCGACAGCCAGTGGAACTTCTTCGACGGCAACTACCAGGAATACGAAGCCGACAAGCGCAAGCGCCTGGGCGAAGAAGGTGCCAAACCGAAGCGCATGCGCTTCAAGGCATTGAAGTAGCACACCCCCAGGTCGGCGCACTGCGTGTCGCCGCCCACCCCTCCTTCGACAAGCTCAGGACAGGCTTGCAGGGGGCAACCCCTGCAGCCGGCAAAGGCTCTCCTGAGCTTGTCGAAGGGCCGGTTCTGCGGTGTTCTGGAAGGCTGGTCCGTAAAGCTGCTCGCGCCCGTTAGTGCGCGTGCGTCGGTATTTGCCTCGTCCACTCGCCCCTTTGGGAGAGGGTTAGGGTAAGGGTGAGGGGGGCCCATGGGGCGTCGGCGATATCCCCATGCTGCACGATTCAGCCCGTCTTGACCGTCTCATCCTTCGGCCAGTTCGCCAACAACCGCTTCCTCACCGCATAGATGTTGTTCCGCAGCGCGTACAACTCATCCGTGTAAGACAA
>JAQGNA010000347.1 GCA_028292075.1 Rhodoferax sp.
GGGGCGTTAGCTCAGTTGGTTAGAGCAGAGGACTCATAATCCTTTGGGCCACGGTTCAAGTCCGTGACGCCCTACCATTCTTCAAAGGCGCTAGGGGTGGGCTTGCTATCTTCTATGTAGCCAGCTCTTTTGTTTTCAGTTGGTAACATCTGCCGACAGCCTTGGAGCCATCCGTTTCACCCTTGCCAGGGAATCCGCTACCTCCCGTCTGTCAAGCACTAAGTTCAAGCGATGAACGCCTGGCGTGCGGGTGCCGTCCAAGGGCCTCGGCTGCCGGGGTGGCAGATCGAAGACTGAACTTGGAGAGGCAGCGACGTCGTGCTGGCTCACATCTTCTCAGCTGGAGAGAGGTTGCGGAGACACTGCTCCAACGTTTGAATATTTGCCTTTCGCATGCTCTTTGCCTTACGGAGAATGCCTATTTCCCGGTAGAACGTTTTTTCGCCGAGCGACACGGCGCGAACGCCGGCGGGCATGGGCAGGTAGGCCTCCACCATCGGTACCAGCGCAACCCCGAGGCCCTCCGACACCAGGTTCATCAGCCCGGTGATCTCGTCGAGTTCAACCGCATCGGATACCGACAATGCGTTGTCACGCAGGAATCGGGTGACCAGTCGTCCCCCGAAAGAACTTCTTTCATAACGCAAAAACGGCGATGACTCGATCAGCTGTCGCCAGTGCCGGCCTTTACGAGCGCTTGGGACCAGCAGCTTGAAAGGCTCGTAAAGCAAGGTCTCCCAACTCATCTCCGGCAATATGCCGAATGGCGGCCGGATCATGACAGCCACATCAATCTCTCCCGCATCGAGCTGGTCCATGAGCTTCAACGAGACCCCTGGATCGATATGAACTCTCAACCGTGCATCCGACCTCTTCATGGCGGCAAGCGCACGCGGCAGTAGCAATGACTGAACCGAGGCGATTGCACCGATTCGCAGGATGCTCGCAACATCCTCTTCGTCGTCGGGGTCCGCCAACTTGGCAAAGAGTGCAACGATCGCTTCCGCGCGGGCATGTGCCTTGACGCCAAGCTCATTCAATTCAGCCGACCGGCGGGTCCGGTTAAAAAGTTCCGCGCCCACCGACTCCTCCAGCCGCTTGATCTGGCTGCTCACGGCGGACTGCGTCAGACCGATGCTGTTGCCCGCTGCGGTGAAGTTGCCGAATCGGACAACGGCTATGAAGGTTTTGAGCTCTGCAATCATAGATGTATAGATTTTCTACATACTCAGTCAGAATATATATCGTTTTTAAAAATGTACTCGCGGTTTTAAAGTTGCTCATCTCTCTTAACCAAGGAATCCGATGAGCCAAGACCGCGAAATCCGCAAAGCCCGCCCGCCCTTCCATCTTGCCTTTCCCGTGCACGACATTGCCGTTGCTCGCCAGTTCTATGGCGAATTGCTAGGCTGCCCGGAGGGCCGCAGCTCCGACGAATGGGTTGACTTTGACTTCTATGGCCATCAAATCGTGGCGCACCTGGCGCCCGACGAATGCGGTCACCGGCAAACCAGCGCCGTCGATGGACACGATGTGCCCGTCCGGCATTTCGGCGCCATCCTTGGCTTGCCCGAGTGGGAAGCGCTCGCCGAGCGCCTCAAGGCAGGCGGCACCAAGTTCGTCATCGAACCGTACATCCGGTTCAAGGGCGAACCGGGTGAACAGGCCACGATGTTCTTCCTGGACCCTTCCGGCAATGCGCTGGAATTCAAGGCCTTCGCGACCCTGGACAACCTCTTCAAAAAATGAGCAGGCCATGACCATCCTCCGCCTTCATCAGAGTGCGTCTCTGGCACTCGCCCTTGGCTGCAGCATCGTCGCCGCGCAGCCGGTGAACACGCTCAAGAAAATCACGGACGCCGGCGCCATCACCATGGGCGTGCGCGATGCCTCCGGTGCCATGTCGTATTCCCTGGGAGCGAACGACTATGCCGGCTTCCATGTCGACGTCTGCAGACAAGTTGTAGCCGACCTGCAGAAACAGCTGAACCTGAAAAAGCTCGAGATCCGGTACCAGCTGGTGACCGCACAGAACCGCATTCCACTGGTGCAGAACGGCACGGTCGACATCGAGTGCGGCACCACCACAAACAACACGAGCCGGCAGCGCGACGTGGCGTTTGCGCCCACGCTCTACGTCGAGGAGGTACGCGTTGCGACCAAGAAAAAGTCCGGCATCCAGAGCCTCGCCCAGCTGGCCAACCGCACTGTGGCGGCCACTGCCGGCTCGACCGCCGTCCAATTGATCCGCAAGCACGAACGGGCGTCGGGCGTCGAGTTCAAGGAGCTTTTCGGAAAAGACAACAGCGACGGCTTCCTGCTGCTGGAAACCGATAGGGCAGACGCCTTCGCCGCTGATGGTCAGATCCTGGCGACGATGATCTCGCAAGCGAAGCAGCCAGACCAGTACGTGGTGCTTGGAGACGTCCTCAACGTTGAGCCAATCGCCATCATGCTGCCCAAGGGGGACGCCGCGTTCAAGCGGGCCGTCGACGCGAGCGTGATGAAGCTGGCCAAGAGCGGTGAAGTGGCGAAGCTTTACGACAAATGGTTCGTCCAGCCGATTCCACCCAATAACGTGCGGGTCAACCTGCCGGCGACGGAGCGGACCAAGGCCGCCTGGGTCGAGCTCACGGACAAGCCGCTGGAGGACTACGCGAAGAAGTAGCCTGCTGGACATCCGCGGACAGCCGATGTTGCTGCACACCTTTTCTGCGTTTCGTCATTACCGATGCGGCCAGTACGCCGCGGTCCATTGTGTTTCAAAGAAAGCCAGCGCACGGCTTTGGCCCGCCGACCAAGTGAACCGCCAGTCACCCATTTCACGTGGAAAGCCGTAGCTTGGCAGTCGCGCTGAAGGATATGGGGCACGTTCACATCGCACAGCTCGTGGGTGTGTCGGTCACGGTTCTCAGCACGAATCAGTGAGCGCAATCCCATCTGTTGCATCAGACGCTGCACGCGCTTGTGGTTGACGGGCAGCGCCAACCCATGGCACACCGCCGCGCCAATCCGCCGGTCGCCATAGCGTCCCTTGTGCTCGTTATCAACGGCACGGATCTGGGCCTGCATGTCGTTGGGCTTGTCAGCCCGCTGCATTGCCTGGCACTGATCGTAAAAAGTGCTGCGCGCCAGGTCTGCCACCCGCAGGAGGACCGCCAATTTACGGTGCTGCCTCGATCCGAGGATCACGCGGGGGTCAGTTCAAAACCGGGGTGGTTCAGTCTTGGCGCACTGTTTCACAAAGCTTTCCTAAGTCATCCTTAACTGAATTTTTTACGGCACATATTAGCGTTTGTGCTGTGGAGGAAACAGAACTCGGAGCGCCTGATGCAGCCTTCTGCTCGACCGCCCGCAAAGTGACCCATGAGACCAGCCGCATCCCCTCGAATTTCAGTGATCGTTCCTGTCTTCAACACGGGCGCCTTTCTCGATGAAGCGGTAGATTCCGTGTTGAACCAGGTGGGCACGGCGAAATGCGCAGTGCCTGCCTTCGAGCTGATCCTGGTTGACGATGCCAGCACCGATCCCTTGACCTTGCAGGCCCTCGAGCGCATATCTGGCGCAGACCCACGGGTGGTGGTGGTGCGCAACACGCGGGGAAAAGGCGCGGCTGGCGCCCGCAATACCGGCATCCTGCATGCGAGCGGGGAGTGGCTGGCGTTCCTTGATTCCGATGACATCTGGACGCCCACTTCGCTCGCCCTGAGGTGGGAGGTGGTCAGCGCAAACCCGGGCGTTCAGTGGCTTGCGGGGCGCTTCAGGTTTCTCAAGCCGGACGCCGGTGGTGCGGGAAAAAAGGCAGTGTTTGAATCCAGGGAGTCGCTCTGGACGCGGTTTGACACGGAGCGTCGTTCTGCCGGGGTCACACGCCTTGCGACCCCAGTGGATGAATTCACGAAAAGCTGCTTCATCGGCATCATTTCCGTGCTGATCCGGCGCGACCTCGCCATCCGCAAAGGCATGTTCAACGAGTCGCTCCGCCGGGCGGAAGACTACTATCTCTGGTTTCGCTGCGCGTTCGACACCGACTTGTGGCTGATCGAAAGCGACGTGTCGTTCTATCGGATCCGGGCAGACAGCCTCACGCACGGGGATGCGCCAAGGCATCTCTGCGAGGATCAAATGGTCGAGCTTTTGCTGGCGTCGACCGATGCCACGGTGCACCGGCAGGCCTACCTGAAGCGTTTCGATCTGGTCATGCAGGACTTTTGCTATTTCTATCGCGATAAAAAGCAGTTCAGGCTGGCCTTTGGCACGGCCTTGCGGTGGCTGCGCAAGAGGCCGCACAAGCCGGCCGCATGGAGAGAGTTGACGGCCTGTTGCCTGCGCGCCGGCTAGGCTGGCAGGGTCGGCCCGTTCCTTCATCGGTTCATCCACCATTGCACAATGAAAACCATCACATTTGTACGACACGGCCAGAGCAGTGCCAACGCCGGCGGGGTCACGATGGAACACGGCGCGATTCCGCTCACTGCGCTGGGGCATCTCCATGCCAACACCCTGGCCGGGCTGTTGCCGCCGCAACCATCGTCCATCGTTGTCTCCAAGTATTTGCGGGCGCAGGACACGGCCAGGCCCTACGCCGCGCGGGTCGGCATGGCAGCGCAGACGCATCCGTTGCTGCATGAGTTTTCAACCATCGATCCAAGCCTCATGGAGGGCATGAACGGCGAAGAGCGCCGGCCGGTGGCCGATGCGTACTGGCTGGCCGCCGACCCCCACCTGCGGATGGGCGAAAACGCCGAGACCTTCACCGAATTCGGCCAGCGGGTGGACGACCTCATCCCGCAACTGCACGGCATGCCCGACGGGGCGGTGGTGTTCGGGCATGGCATGTGGATCGGCATGCTGGTCTGGAGGCTGCTCGGCTTCAAGTCGAACGACAGCGCAGGGATGAAGGCCTTCCGGCGCTTCCAGCTGGGTCTGCCCATGCCCAATGGTGCGGTCTACCGGCTGCGCGAAGCCGGCGGGCACTGGCATTCGCAGGTTGATGAGTCGCTCATGCGCGCGCTGCTGGCGGTTCGGCTCGACGCGTCGGAAACCACGCTGGCGCGCGTCTAGCCTCACAGCCGGTCGACTCCGCGGCCTGGTTATCTCGGGCGAAGGCGCATCGATGTCTGCACCGGCTGACTGAACACCGGGCAACACACGGTCCTGCTTGAAAACTTCCCTTTCGCGGCGGACCAATGGCGCCGTTGCCTCTGGCCGGCGGCCGGTTTAGCATCGACACGGGCGCCATGCTGGCCTGGTGCGGCACCACCTCATCCATATGGCTGCCTGCCCATGCCGCCCGATGCCGCCACTGGCGCCGATGTCGGAGCGCGGCCCCGCTGCCCTTGGTCTGCTGCCGGCGCCCGCCGATGCAACGCGGTCCGGGACCGCCCTTTGCCGCTCAGCTCTTGAGGCGCGCCTGGTGGCGCTTCTCTGCACAAAGCAACCGAGAAAGGAAACACATGCCCGATGCCTACCCTCGCCCTCAACTCGTTCGCGCGCAGTGGACGTCGCTCAACGGTCCGTGGGATTTTGCCTTCGACAACGAACGCTCCTTCGACCTCATGCAACGGCCGATCGACTGGACCCACACCATCAACGTGCCGTTTCCCCCCGAGTCGCCGCAGAGCGGTGTCAACGACCGTGGATTTCACCTCGCCTGCTGGTACCAGCGAAGTTTCGATTGCACACTGGGCGACGACCGTGTGCTGCTGCACTTCGGTGCGGTGGACTACCGGGCCACCGTCTGGGTCAACGGTCACCGGGTGGCGGTGCACGAAGGCGGGCACACGCCGTTCTGGGCCGACATCACGGGTGCGCTCGACGGCTCGGGCAGCCAGGTGGTCACGGTGCTGGCCGAGGACGATCCGCACGACCTGGCCAAGCCGCGCGGCAAGCAGGATTGGCAGCTCGAGCCGCATTCGATCTGGTACCCGCGCACCACGGGCATCTGGCAGGCGGTGTGGCTGGAGCGGGTGCCCCGCACCTACATCCAGAAGCTGCAGTGGACGCCGCACTTCGAGAACTTCGAGATCGGCTGTTCGGTGTATGTGGACGGCGACGCCAGCGATGCGCTGTCGGTCGAGGTGGAGATCCTGCACGGCGACAAGGTGCTGGCCGCGGACTTCTACCGGGTCATCAACCAGGAGGCGCACCGCAAGATCGGCTTGTCCGACCCGGGCATCGACGATTCGCGCAACGAGCTGTTGTGGAGCCCCGAACGGCCCACGCTGCTCGACGCGCGGGTCACGCTGCGGCGCGGCGACACGGTGCTGGACGAAGTGAGCTCCTACACCGCCATGCGTTCCGTGTCGATCTCGCGCGACCGCTTCACGCTGAACGGCCGTCCCTATTACCTGCGCATGGTGCTCGACCAGGGCTATTGGGAGGACAGCCTCATGACCGCGCCGTCGGACGATGCGCTACGCCGCGATGTCGAGCTGACCAAGGCGATGGGCTTCAACGGTGTGCGCAAGCACCAGAAGCTCGAGGACCCGCGCTATCTCTACTGGGCCGACAAGCTGGGGCTCATGGTGTGGGAGGAAATGCCCTCGGCCTACCGCTTCACTTCCAAGGCGATCACACGCATGGTGCAGGAGTGGACGGAGGCGATCGAACGCGACATCAGCCATCCCTGCATCGTCGTGTGGGTGCCGTTCAACGAATCCTGGGGCGTGCCCAACCTCATGTCGACGCAGTCTCACCGCAATGCCGTGGAGGCGCTCTACCACCTGACCAAAACGCTCGACAGCACGCGGCCGGTCATCGGCAACGACGGCTGGGAGGCCGCGGCGACGGACATCATCGGCATCCATGACTACGACACCGAACCCGACAAGATGCGCGCCCGCTATGCCGACAAGACGCAGGAGCTGTTCGACCGCCGACGCCCTGGCGGCCGCATCCTCACGCTCGACGGCTACCCGCACCGCGGCCAACCGATCATGCTGACCGAATTTGGCGGCATTGCCTACACCCGCGTGGTGCCTGAAGAGGGCACGACCTGGGGCTACTCCACAGCGGGAGGCGAAGTCGAGCTGGCCGAGAGCTACGCCGCGCTGCTCGACGTGGTGAACCACACTGTCATGTTCAGTGGCTTCTGCTACACGCAGTTCACGGACACTTTTCAGGAGGCCAACGGCTTGCTGTATGCCGACCGCACGCCCAAGTTTCCGATCGAGGCGATCTGCGCCGCAACCAAAGGCCTGCGCTGACAGGGCGGTGCGGGCACC
>JAQGNA010000368.1 GCA_028292075.1 Rhodoferax sp.
GGCTACGCCCGCTGGCCCGATGAATCCCGCCCCCTGCGCCTGTGCGTGATGGGCGGCGGCCCGCACGGCGAACTGCTCCTGAGCCAGGGCGTCGGCGCAGTGGCTCGCCGGGGCGTCACGATCACGCGCGTTCCGGACGATGTCGATGCGGCCACGCAATGCGACGCGCTTTACGTAGGCCAGATGGACGAGCGCCAATGGCGCAGCCTCTTCGCGCGGTTGGCCGGTACGCCGGTTCTGACGATCTGCGAGAGGTCGTCGATCTGCTCCATCGGCGGCATGTTCTGCCTCGACGTGGACGCCGCCGCCAGCAGCGTGCCGTTCGAGGTCAACCTCGACTCGGTGGCGCGCAGCGGCGTGCGCGTCAATCCGCAGGTGCTGCGCCTGGGCCGGCGCACTGCACGGGGCGTGTCATGAAGCACGGCACGCCTCACAACCCGGTGAGCGACCGAAGTCCCACCACGCTCCTGGCGACATTGCGGCGCGCGCACTTCAGGGTGGCCGCGGTGATGGTGCTGGCGGTGGGCGTCGCCCTCACGGCAACCGGGCTCATGGCCCTGCGGGCCTATGCCGAGCACAACCTGCAGCTGGTGGCGCGCGCCATTGCCTACACGGCCGAAGCGGCGGTGGTGTTCCGCGACGGAGACGCCGTGTCCGACGCGCTGTCCACGATCGCGCGGCAGGAGTTGCTGGCCCATGCGCAAATCGTGGAGACCAGCGGTGCGGTGCTGGCCCGCTACTCGCGCGCCGAAAGCAGCACGCCCGACCTGCTTGGCGACCGGCTGGCGGTGCTGCTGCTCGATCAGCCGACCACCGCGCCCATTAGCGACCAGGGCCGCGTGGTTGGGCGCGTCGAGGTTCAGGGCGACGGCGGCGGTTTTCTGCGGTTCATCGCGTCGGGGCTGCTTGGGTTGCTGGCCTGCCTGGCGTTGGGCGGACTCACGGTGTGGCAGCTTTCCCGGCGCAGTCACCGCGAAATCCTGCAGCCGGTGAACGAGCTCATCACCATGACGCATGCCGCCCGGGCCGAACCCACGGCGCTGCAGCGGGCGCCGCGGTCGCACATTGCCGAATTCGACCAGCTAGGGGAAGATTTCAACGCGCTGCTCGACGAGATCGAGGCGCAGCAGGCCCAGCTGGCACAGGAGAACAAGTCGCTGTCGCACCTGGCGAACCACGACAGCCTCACCGGCCTGCCCAACCGTGCCTATTTCCGGCGGCGCCTTTCACGCATGCTGCAGGACGCACAGACCCAGGGCACCAGCCTCGGCGTGCTGTACCTGGACAACGACCACTTCAAGTCGGTGAACGACCAGCACGGCCACGCCGTGGGCGACGCCTTGCTGATTGAGGTGGCCCAGCGCATCCGGGCCCAATTGCGCGAGGGCGACGTGGTGGCCCGGCTCGGCGGCGACGAATTCGCCGTGCTGCTTGCGCCGCTGCACCATTCGGAGGACGGCGGCCGCATCGCCGACAAGATACTTTCAAGCATGGCGGTACCGCTCAACTCCCGCCACAGCAACCACCACATCGTGCCGTCGGTCAGCATCGGGATTGCGATCTACCCATTGCACGGCACCACGCCGGAACAGCTGCTGCGCGCCGCGGACCAGGCCATGTACCACGTGAAGGCCCAGCAACGGGGCCACCGCCATGTTTTCAGTTTTGACGACGATCCTATCCATCCGAAGGAAATTCATTCATGAAGCCCGCCGCTCCCCGCAACAGCCAGCCGGCATCGTCCACACGCCCGCCTCTCCGCCGCGTCCACCTGGCCTGGATGGCGGCCACCGTGTGCCTGGCCCTGGCCGGCTGTGCCGCCCCGAAGCCGGTGGCTGAACATCGCCAGGCGACACGCAGCGAAGAGCTGACGCGCCTTGGCTTCAAGCAGACGGATGACGGCTGGGAATACTCCTTCCCGGGCAAAATCCTCTTCGAAGTCGCGTCAGACACGCTCGATCCTGCCAGCCAGGCTGCCGCGGACCGCATCGGCGCGGCGCTGCGGCAACTCGGTGTGGACCGCCTGCGGGTAGAAGGGCATACCGACAACGTCGGCTCGGCGACCTTCAACCAGACGCTGTCGTTGCGGCGCGCCGAAGCGGTGGCGCGCGCGCTGTCGCAAAAAGGCCTGGCGCTTGACCGGATGGAGGTTCGCGGCCTGGGCAAGGAGAAGCCGATCGTCACCAACGACACTCTTGAAAACCGTTCGCAGAACCGCCGGGTGGCGGTGATCGTTCCCGCGCAGTGAAGTGCTGAAAGCGCGTCGGACCGTCGCCTAGCTCTGGCGGACCGGCGGGCGCACGCCGAAGATCGCCGAGCCGACGCGCACCATGGTGCTGCCGCAACGCACCGCGGCTTCAAGATCGGCGGTCATGCCCATCGACAGCGTGTCGAACGCCGCCATTCCCGGCTCGCCGCCGCCCGCCGCCCGGACTTCATCGAACAGCGCCTTGCTGCGTCCATGCACCTCGCATTGCGCGGCGACATCCGCCTGCGGCTCTGGAATGGTCATGAGGCCGCGCAAGGCGAGCCGGGGCAGGCGCGATACCGCCAGCGCCAACGCCAGCACCTCGTCCGGCGCAATCCCTGATTTGGTCGGCCCGCCGTCGATGTTGACCTGCAGGCACACCTGCAACGGTGCCAGATGCCCGGGGCGCTGGGCGCTCAGGCGCTCGGCCAGGCGCAGGCTCGCCACTGTGTGCGCCCAGTCGAAATGCTCGGCGACAAGTCGGCTCTTGTTGCTCTGGACCGGGCCGATGCAGTGCCACTCCAGCGGCAAATCGCGCAGGGCTGCAATCTTGTCCACCGCCTCCTGCAGGTAGTTTTCGCCGAACGCGAGTTGCCCCGCCGCATGGGCTTCGCGCACGGCGTCGGGGCCGAAGGTCTTGGAAACGGCGAGCAGCGTCACGGTGGCGGGGTCACGTCCGGCTTCGCCGCAGGCTGTGGTAATCCTCGCACGGACGTCTTGGAGATTGTTACCAATGGTAGTCATAATCAAGCAAGCCTACCAAATCACCGAGGGATCCGTGGACATCACCCAACTGCTCGCCTTCAGCGTCAAGAACAAAGCCTCGGATCTTCACCTCTCAGCCGGCCTCCCGCCCATGATCCGCGTGCACGGCGACGTGCGGCGCATCAACGTCGAGCCGCTCGACCACAAGACCGTCCATGCCATGGTGTACGACATCATGAGCGACAGCCAGCGCAAGCACTACGAGGAATTCCTCGAGGTCGACTTTTCCTTCGAGATCGAAGGCCTGGCCCGCTTTCGGGTAAACGCCTTCAACCACAACCGCGGCGCCGGCGCGGTGCTTCGGACCATTCCGTCGAAGATTCTCACGCTGGAACAGCTGAACGCACCCAAGATCTTCGGCGACCTGGCGCTCAAGCCGCGGGGCATGGTGCTGGTCACCGGGCCCACCGGCTCAGGCAAGTCGACCACGCTGGCGGCCATGGTGAACTACCTCAACGAGACCGAATACGGCCACATTCTGACGGTTGAAGATCCGATCGAATTCGTCCACGAATCGAAGAAGTGTTTGATCAACCAGCGCGAGGTCGGCCCGCACACGCTGAGCTTTGCCGCGGCGCTCAAGTCGGCGCTGCGTGAGGATCCGGACGCGATCCTGGTCGGCGAAATGCGCGACCTCGAAACCATTCGCCTGGCCATGACCGCGGCCGAAACCGGCCACCTGGTGTTCGGCACGCTGCACACCTCCAGCGCGGCCAAGACCATCGACCGGATCATCGATGTGTTCCCCGCCGAAGA
>JAQGNA010000379.1 GCA_028292075.1 Rhodoferax sp.
AGCTACGCAACGAACGCGTACTGTTCATCTGGGACCAGACCGATACCCAGTTCTTCTCGCCAGGCCCGGCCTCGCCTGACAAGGTCCGGCCGGTGGTGATGAGCGTCGGCATGGAGCGCCGCGACTACGGTGCGTTGGCGTCCGCAACAGGCGACATGGAGATCGATGTGCGCATCATCGGCTTCTCAGCCGACACACGGGTGCTGGCCAGCGCCTACCCGCTGGAGAAGCCAGCCAATATGAGCCGGCGCTTCTATTCGTGGGTAGAACTGCAGCAGCTTTACCGGGACGCGGACATCGTGGTGGTGAGCCTGCACCCGAACCGCTATGCAGCCGGCGTCCAGGGGCTGATGGAAGGCCTTGCCAGCGGGCGCCCGGTGATCGTAACGGCCACCGAGGGACTAGCAGGCTATCTGCACACCAGCAAGGCCATGCGGCTGGTCCCGCCGGGAGACGCACTGCGCATGCGCGAAGCAATCGCCGACCTGCTGGCCCGACCCGAAGAACGACAGCGCATGGGGACCGAGGCGCTCGCCCTGGCGCACGAACGGCATCGGTGCGAGCAGTATGTGGCAACCTTGGCCAGTGCCCTGCGCGGCCTAGCCATGAAGGCCTGAAGTCGAACGGCGAACCATGGCACGCACCTACATCGTCCTCGTCAACTGGAACGGCCACGGTGACACCATCGAATGCCTTGATTCGCTGCTGCGTCTGGCCGATGACGACCACCGGGTGATCGTGGTGGACAACGGCTCGACCGATGGCTCGCTGCAGCATCTACGCGACTGGGCAGCCGCGCCGCCAGCACCGGTCCCGTCGGGTGCCGTGTGGGATCATTTTGCCGGCGCGGTGCCCCGCCCGCCCGACCTACGTGTCGTGCCTATGGATGCACTGGACACTGCAAGGCCCGACGGCGCGCGCATCACGGCAATCGACGCCGGAGCCAACCTCGGTTTTGCGGGCGCCAACAACCTCGGTATGCGCTTCGCAGGCCAGGATCCCGCTGCGCGCTATTTCTGGGTTCTGAACAACGACACCGTGGCCACACCGGAATCGCTGTCGCAGCTGGTCGCCCATGCCGACCGACATCCGCAGCAGGCCATCATCGGCGCCGCCCTGCTCTACTACCATGACCCCGGCATCGTGCAAGGCCTGGGCGGCTGGCTTGATAACCGGCGAGCCTTGGCAGGCCACATCGGCTTCGGCCTGCCCGCCAAGCAGCTGCCGTCGGCGGGTGAAGTGCAAGCCCGGCTGGCCTATGTGATGGGCGCATCGATGTTCGTCCGCGCCGGCACCTACCGGGCCATCGGCGGCATGTCGGAAGATTATTTCCTCTATTACGAAGAACTCGATTGGGCGAGGCGCTTGCCGCAGGGCGCGACACTGGGCATCTGCCTGGAGGCCGTGGTGTTCCACAAGGAAGGCGGCTCCATCGGAACGAGTAGCCTGCACCGCCCGAGCGACACCTGCCTCTACTACCAGTATGCGAGCGCGCTCAGGTTCTACTGGAAACACGAGCGCCGGCACGCTCCGCTGGCCGCCGCCCGCATTCTCTACAACCTCGTCGACCATGCGAGACGGCGTGACTTTGCCGCCATGCGCATCACGGTCCGTGCGTTCGGCGACATCCTGCGGGGCAGGCTGAGGCGAGGGGCCTACGGCAGCAGAGAATTCATTGCGCCGGCGCCATGACCGCATTCGGCGTTGCCGCACGCACCAGGGGTGAAGGCGTGGGCAACCCGGCGTGCCTCTCGGCCAGACGCAAAGCCAGCAGCACGGAGAACAGTGTTGCGCCGCCGGTGAAGATCAGCGGCGCCACACAGCCATTCAAGCCCAGTAGGCAGCCGGTCAGGAACAAGGCGGCGCCATGGGGTCGACATCGTGCGATGCGCGGCCGAAAGGCCACCGCGGTGCCCGCCAAAAACAGCAGCAGCCCGGCGAGGCCCCAGTCGAACCACACCCCCGTTGGCCCGAGGTCACCCGCGGCGAAGTTCTCGTCGTTCAAGAGGATGGCCGCAATGGCCGGATTGGGAGCCATGCCGAAGCCGACCACCGGATGGTCGAGGATGTAGTCCCGTGCCACCGCATACTCCATGATGCGGTAATTGCCCGACGAATCGCCAGCAAACGCGCGGTAAGGGTTCCACGATTCGTCCAGCAGGCCAGCCATGTTCTGGGTTGTACCGAGCACGAAGCCGATCACGCAGATGGCGCTGATCGACCGATAACCCAGCCCGGACAGGTAGAGCAGGCTCATCAGCAGCACCGACGCCATATAGACCCGCGACAGGGTCAGCACGACGGCCAGCCCGCAGACGGCAAGCATGGCCCAGTAGAACGGACGGGCCTGCCGCCGGGCTTGGGAAAGCCAAGCGAACCATGCAAAGGCCGTGGCGGCGCTGTAGTTGTAGAGGCGGTCTCCCCGCTCCGGATCGGACAGCGTCATGCCGGGGAGCCCGCCAGGCAGTGCGCCGGCCAGGTTGGCCAACGCCAGTAGCGCATAGAGGGCCGCATAGGCCGATGCATAGAACACCAGAATGCGCACGAGCCGGTCGGCACCACCGGCCCGAGCTACGACATAGAACACGACGAAACCCATGGACCAGATGAACTGAAAGAATGTGCCGATCTGTATGTCCACTCGCAGCAGGCTGGACGCGACGTCCATCTGATGCCAGACCAGGCCAGCGATGGCCGCCCCCAACAGGGCCACCCTGAACTGGTGGCGGCCCAATGCCAGCAGCACGTACAGCAGGATCAGCGCGGCACTGATTCCAAGAAGCGCTGGTTGCAACATCGGGTGGTCAACCACGCGGTACAGCCGCGAGTTGAATGCGATGTCGCAAGCCAAGAAAACATGCACCGCAAGTACATGCCATGAGGCTCGACTGCCCGCCGTACTTGCCATGCCTAGGCCTCCGAGCGCCCGGTGGCTACCGGCCCGGAATCTCGGGCGAGCCGGATGTAGTCGTCCGCAATGCGATCCCACCGCAAAAGTCTCGCTATCGCGAGGGTCGCCTGCTGCGACGCATCGTGCCAAAAGTTCGGGCTCTTTACGCAAAAGCGCGCGATGCCGTCGGCAACCGCCTCAGCGGTCAGCGGCTCCGCCAGGGCCTCACCCGCCATGCCCTGATCGAACAGCTCACCGAGTCCGCCAGACCGCGTGCCAATGACCGGACGGCCAGCCAATGCCGCCAGGATTGCCACGCCGCTTTGGGAGTTGAAGTCGCGGTAGGCCAGCACGAAGGCATCGATACTGCCAATCAGTACCGGCAGTGCTTCGTCGGGCAGGAAGCCCGCACGCACGTCGAAGCCGTCGGGGTCCTCCGCCACTGCGGCCAGGCACTCGTTCCAGTAACCGGGCTCCTGCTTCAGGGGCTCACCCGCCAGCACTAGGCTGACGCGCTGCCCCTGCCGCCGCGCCAGCACCACGCCCTGGATCACTTCGAGCACGCACTTGTTGCGCCTCAGCGAACCGAACAGCAACAGGCGGCCCGAGCCGGGAACAGGCGCGACATCGCCCACGCTCAAGGGGCCATGGGGAATGACGGCGATTTTGGCTGCGGGAATCGCGAACTCGCGCACCAGGGCCTCGCGCACCGAAGGCGTGAGCGTGACAATGGTGCTTGCGAGCCGGTACGACAGCGCATGCGCGCGCCGTTCCATGAAGCGCAGCCTCGGCCCAAGGCTCCATGCATGCGGCTCGGCGTCATGCACGATGAA